>DATHOB010000190.1:0-16750 GCA_035485355.1 Opitutales bacterium
CAGGAAGGCGCGTTTACCGATTATATTTCTGTGCCGTGGCAGAAGATTGTCACCGCGCAATTGGGAATGCGGGAACTGGCCTTAGTTGAGCCACTGGCGGTGGGGTTCCACGCAGCGGCGCGTGGCCGCGTAACGAAGGAAGACACCGTTCTGGTATTTGGCTGCGGGATGATCGGCCTGGGCGCCATTGCCGCGGCGGGGCTGCACCGGGGAGCAAAGGTTATTGCGGTGGATATTGAAGATGCGAAGCTCGCACTGGCTAAAAAGGCTGGCGCCACATATGTCATCAATTCCAAGAATGAAAATCTTACGGAACGTGTGCAGCAGTTGACGGAGGGTGATGGCGCGAATGTGTGCATCGAGGCGGTCGGCGCACCAGCGACGTTTCTTGCGGCGATTGAACAGGTATGTTTTGCCGGGCGGGTGGTTTACATCGGCTATGCCAAGGCTCCGGTTTCCTATGAGACAAAATTTTTCGTAATGAAGGAAATCGACATTCTAGGCTCAAGAAATTCGACCCCGGAAGATTTCCGCGCCGTCATTGCAATGCTGGAAAGCGGACGCTACCCCGTGGCGGAAACCATCACCCGCACGGTGCCGTTTGCCGAAGCGGGCGCGGCGCTGGCGGCGTGGTCGGACAATCCCGGTGCAGTCACCAAAATTCATGTTGAAGTTTCCTGAGCCATGCCCGTCATTGACGCCCATCATCACTTTTGGCACTTCAATACCCAAGATTTTGGTTGGATTGACGACGCCATGCGCGTCATTCGCCGGGATTATCTCCCGGAAGATTTGGCAAGTGCCATTAAAACCGCCGGAGTGGATGGCGTAGTGTCGGTGCAAGCACGGCAGGCCATGGAAGAAACGGAGTGGCTGTTGGAACTGGCGCGAAACAACTCCTTTGTGCGAGGGGTCGTTGGCTGGGTGCCGCTTATCGCTCCGGACGTCGAAGAAATCCTGCATGAGTTCTCAGCCAATCCCAAATTGCGCGCGGTGCGCCATGTTTTGCAACGCGAACCAGATGGCTATATGCTACGCGATGATTTCAACCACGGCATCGCTGCGCTTAAAAAACATTCTCTGGCCTACGACATTTTGATTTTCGAACGGCATTTACCGCAAGCGATCGAATTGGTGGACCGGCACCCGCAGCAGACGTTTGTGCTCGACCATGTGGCCAAGCCGCGAATTAAGGAAAATTTTCTCGAACCCTGGCGAAAAAACATCCGGGAACTCGCCCGCCGCCCGAATGTTTATTGCAAAATTTCGGGCATGGTAACGGAGGCGGATTATACGCAATGGACGGAAGCGCAGTTGCTCCCTTATTTTGAAACGGTGCTGAACGCATTTGGGCCCAAACGGCTGATGCTGGGCAGCGACTGGCCGGTATGCCTCGTGGCGTGTGAATATGCCCGCTGGGTAAATATCATGCGCGGCTGGATTAAACATCTTTCCCCCGTGGAACAGGCGCGCATTCTGGGCGAGACGGCGATGGAAGCATACCGGCTATGAAACAGCAAAAGTCACTCAGCGCATCAGCGCATGCTTGCCATTAAAAATGTCCGTTCTTAGTTTTGAGTGCAGAAACTGATAATCCCCAATCATTCGCCCATGAAAAACTTACCCATTCGACATCGCCTTTGCCCCTACATTCTTGGTCTGGGCCTGTTATCCTGCGCTACACCTTTCTCCGCAGCGCAAGACGCCCAATCCGCGCCAGCCTCGGCGATTCCGGCCGCAGACAAAGTGGATTTGAAATTTTCCTTTGGCCCGCAAGCAATACCGGGCTACACTCAGGTTAAACCGGAGGATAATTACACCATCGCCCGCGGTTATGGCTTTGATCTCAGCTCGACCGTGGAAGTCGTGGATCGAGGTGGTAGCGACCCAACCAAGGCAGGCTACGTCACGGGCGCGAATGGCAAACCGTTTTTCTTTTCGGCGAAGCTCGCCCCGGGGGAATACAATGTGAAAGTCACGCTGGGGGACACCAAAGGCGAATCCACCACCACGGTGAAATCGGAAACCCGGCGTTTGATGCTCGAAGCCGTGCACACCGCCAGCGGTCAATTGGAGACGCGCAATTTTTACACCCATATCCGTGTGCCGCAAATCCCCGGGGCCGCGCCGGGACAAGACATCGTGCGCATGAAGCCACGCGAAAACAAACTTTACTGGATCGCGCTCTTTTGGAAACCGGATCAGCCGATGACCTTCATGGAACTGGATTGGGATGAAAAATTGACGTTGGAGTTTTCCGATGCCCACCCCGCGGTGTGCACGGTGGAAATCACCCATGCGGAAAAACCCATCACCGTTTACCTCGTGGGCGATTCCACGATGACCGACCAGATGATGGAGCCGTGGGGCGCGTGGGGAATGCAATTTCCCCGCTGGTTCAAGCCGCCGGTGGTCATCGCCAATTACGCGGAATCCGGTGAATCCGCGGCGAGTTTCTTTAATGAACTTCGCTGGCCGAAGTTGCTGAGCGAAGTCCATCCGGGTGACTACATCCTTATTCAATTCGGTATTAACGACCGGACTTTGTCGGCGGATATGGTGCACCAATACTTCACCCGCTTCATCACCGAGGCGAGGGCCAAGGGCGCGATTCCAGTGCTGGTTACGTCGCAAAATTTACGGGCTGGATTTTGGGGTGCCGATGGCAAGGGCCAGGAAACGCTGGGCGGATACCCCTACGCCATGTGGGAAACTGCCGTCGCGCAAAAGACGCCCTATATTGGTTTGAATGAGATGAGCACCACACTTTACGAAACCATCGGGCAGGATAACTTGCCCAAAGCGTTTGTGGACAGCACCCACCAAAACGCCTACGGCAGTTATGAACTGGCCAAATGCGTGGTACAGGCCTGCATCAACGCGAAACTGCCCTTTGCGCAATATGTGGTGGACGATTGGAAGACTTTTGACCCGAAGCATCCCGATGCCATGGCCGATTTCAAATTGCCGCCCGACCCGCAGTTGGACACGGCACCCGGGAAGACACCCCTCCAATATACCATTCCGCTGCCCATCGCGGGCAAACCCGGTGAAATGGCTGATCCACCGCCACCCGCCGCACCCGCACCCGCTCGGGGAGGTGCACGCGGAACTGGTGCGGCCACCCCACGTCCGGCGGCAACGTCTGCTACCAACTGAATTCAAACGTTCTGGAATTGTTTGGGTCGAGCTTCCGCAATGTTGTCATTTGGGGTCTAGACGTGAGTCAGGGCAGCGTGCCAGCGGGTTGGGTTTTAATTACTGGAAACCAATGCGCCTTGGCCGCAGCCAAGCCCAGCGTGGTATTCCCACAACGGATGACGAGTGCCTGGTAAAACTTCTGCGCGGCCAATGGGTCGCGGTTTTTCAGCCAGCCACCGGCTTCATTGAGGATTTTCGCAGTGTCCTCGGAGTCATTGGGCATAAGCGAAGCCGCCCACCACGCCAGATCAGCGGCGCGGTAACGGTAATGATATCGCTGAGTCGGAATGGTCGAAGCAGCCAGACGTTTTAATTCATCCGGGGTTGGAGCGAGGACTCCGCCCGCGGCAGTGTGCGCATAATCCAGCCGATCTTGCGCGATCGGGGGAAACAAGTCATAGGTTCCGTCGTCAAAATATTTCCAATCAGGATCCAGTTCTGTGCCGAGCAGTTCCATGCCGCTTTGGCGCGCGGTTTGGGCGGCGTGCCAAAAGGCCGCGGCACGGTTGGTAGCGGGTTGGGATACGTCGAAGCCAAGCCGCACGTTGGAAACATAGGTATGAAAAATAGCCCGCAAATCATCGGGGAAATACGGCTCGGCAGCGTCCACTTGATCGGCGCGGGCCAGGCGCCGGGCGAGCAGGTAACGAATCTCGGCCCGCAGGTCAGCTCCGCCAAAATCCCCCGTATAGCTTGGGTTCGACAAGGGATGCGGTGACGCGCGTATCTCAATTTCAGCCGCAGTGAGTGCGGGGACAACACCATCTGCCGGGCAATGGGCGTCCACAAACGCGCGGAGTTCGTCGAGGGAGAGCACCCGCTCGGCGATATAGGAGGCATCTTCTTCATGGCCCCCGTCCATCCACACCAGCAGGGCATCCTGGGGATGGTCTTGAGCAAGGCAGGCGCGGCCCAGTTCGCCAAATGCCTGCTCGCGCTGGTCGCCAGACAAGCCATCGGCAGCCAAAGCGCCGCGCAAATGCTTTTCGCCTTCGGGGAGGTTCCCGGCATGCAAGGCAAGCTGCGCACGCACCCATTCGGCGATGGCCGATTTTTCCGAAGCCAGCGTAGCCCATTGTTGGGCGAGTGCAAATTGGCCACCTTGATAGGCCATCCAAGCGAAGCGGTCGGCAAATGCCTGGTCAGCGACATTTGCCTGCTCCAGCGCCATGGCCCAGTGTGCGGAAAACAGCGGTTCGCTGGGATGCATATTTGGGTTAGTCACCAAAAAGGCGTTTAGCACGCCCCGACTGGCGGGGTCTTTGGCCAGAGCGAGCAATTGTTCGGGAGAGGCATTATTTGCCGCTTGGTATGCCGCAGTGCGAAGGGATTCCAATGCAGTGGAGTCGCCCAGGGCAAATTGGTTGAAATAGAGATTGAGGGCCGTGGCATAATCTTTTTGAGCCAACACAGCCTTGGCCTCCCACCCCAAGCTGGCCTCAGCCAACCCCAACGGATCGGAAAAACCATCCCCGGCGAGAGTCCGGACTTGGCGGGCATAGCTGGCGGCGGTGGTGGTAAAGTTGGATTTCGCGGCGTTATTTGTGGTTGCTCGTTCCGCCCAATAACGTGCGAGCATATAGGCGGCCCAAGTAGAGCGGTAATGGCGCTGGGCGGCGGGGAGCGCCAATAAGTCGGTCCAGATTTTTTGGGCGTCATCCTTTTTGTCCTGATCCCACGCCACAACGCCTTGAAAATAGCGGGTAAATTCATCGGGTAGTCCCGAAGGAAGAGTCAATTCAGGCAGTGGTGCAGGCTTGGATGTGGTGTCGGAATATCGCGGAGCGGCATGTTGTTGGACATTCCAAGCTTCCAGTTTGGCGCGACAATTCGCATACGCCTCGGATGTGGTTTTAATTTGATCCGGTGTATCGCCTCGCGCCACTAGTGCACTGCGCAGGTCATCCACCTCAGCCCGCAAGACACCCGCACGGTCTTGCTCGGCTGCTCTCGCCTCCTCTATCCAGCCCGTGCCTCCCGGGGTTTGCACTGGCTTAAATGGTGGCAAAGCCGGAGACAGTAGGGGCACGAGCCGGGTGATTTCCGCCTTAAAGCTGCCGGGAGGCGGTTGGAGCAACTCGGTTTCGGGCGTGTTGAGAAACGTGTTGGGGAAATCCGGACCACACGCCATGGCTACGCCGGCCACCGCGAGCGCGAACAGGCCAGCAACGCTAATGCGAAGCAACGATATTGGCAGAGAGGGAAATTTCATGAGCAAAACGCAACCAGGCGATTTTCAGACGTGAACCCGGCGCGAGGGAGACTTCCGGTGACAGTGTGGCGTTCAAAATAATACCGCGTCCTTCATTGTTTTTTATATCAAGGTGGAATCCGCCGAGACCATCGCCCGCAATGGGAACGTTATCCACCGGCCAGGCCAAAGCAACTTGAACCGGTGGCGGTTCGGTGGTTTGGCCGGAATTGACCAGGGAAATTTCGGCCAGGCCCGGTTCGGGCCAATCAACCGCCGTGGTAAATTTCGACACGGGCGTTTTGCCGTCAAGGACAACGCGCAACGTCGCCCAATCCCAATTCAATTGGTCGCCCGCCACCGGCAAGCGAAACCAAATTACGCCGGTGCAATGCGGGGGCGGCGTTTTTGCCAGGGATTGTTCGAGTTGCGCCATCGCAATGGCATCGGCGCGAACGGCGCGGACTTGGGTGGTGGCGGGCCAGTCGGGAGAACGGCCCTCTGCCGCCAGAGCGAAAAATTTGCCTGCGGCATCGAAGGCGACCAAATAACCATACGTTGGCAGGGCGATGCGGAATAGCACTCCCACCTTGCTTGCTTGGGCGGCATAGGCGAGCGCACGCGCTGGGTCGCAGAGGGTAAATGCGGAGTCCGGTCCGCTGGGCTTGTCCAACGAATGGACCTGAAGAATGAATCCATCGGAAGCCTTGGCCAGAGCGGCAAAGTCCGCCTCGTGCTTGAGCCAGACGGGCAGCGCCGTGAATATCAACGGCGTTTGGCCAATGGCAGCCCGCAAGGCGCCGAGCCAAACGCGGTAACCGTCGAGCTTGGACTCGGCACAATCAAAATCAATTTGCAATTCAGATGGAGTCAACCCGCCAGCGCGGGCTTCGGCCAGCAAGGATTTGGCGGTGGCAATGAGCAGCTTGGCCACCGCATCGTCGGCTTGGTAAGGCCCGGAAAATGCGCCAATGCGCAACACCAGCCCGACGGGACGGCCCAGCTTGGCGAGGTGCGCGTAATCCAATTTGGCCCGGAAAATATCCGGTTGTCCGCCACTCCAGGCGATTTCCGCGCCGAGCACATCAAAACCGGCAACGGAGTCGCGCGCCGTATCGAGAGCTTGTGCAAGCGCTGGTGAAGGCTGGCGCTGCCAGACGTACACTTCCTGGGTAAATGCGCCAGCCGTTAAGGTTGAAACCGCATTCAATGCGAATAGGCCAAAAATGATCGCCCGCATGATAAAGGCCTTATTCGGAAAAAATCATTGCGGTGGGGAAGCGGCAGGCTTGTTCGGCACCGCGGGGAAAGTGCGGTTGCGCACTTCTCCGGCATAGGTGGCAAAGGCGGTGCGCATTGTCTCGTCCACATTGGCGTAGGCCTTGGCAAAAGAAGGAGCTCGAACGGAAATTCCCAAAATATCGTGCGCGACCAGAATCTGCCCATCGCAATCCGGCCCGCTGCCAATGCCGATGATGGGAACGCGGGAAAGTTGAGTAAGCTCGGCGGTAAGACGAGGATCGGTCAGCTCGACAACAATCGCAAAGACCCCGGCGTTTTCCAGCGCCGCGACATCGGCGCGCAAAGTCGCGGCCTCGTTGCCGCGCGCGCCAAATTTACGGTACCCACCCATAACATTTACCTGCTGCGGCTGCAAACCGATATGCCCCATGACCGGAATGCCCGCGAGGACGAGGTGCGCAATGATGGGTGCCAACGGCGCGCCGCCTTCGATTTTCACGGCTTCGACGCCACCTTCCTGAATGAGACGGCGGCAGGATTTCACCACGTCACCGGGTTTGAGGTGGGCATCGCCAAAAGGCAAATCGGCCACGAGCAGCGCCTCTGGTTTCGCGCGGGAGACGGCAGCGGCGTGGTGGACAATCATGTCCAAGGTTACAGACACCGTGTTGGCAAAACCCAGCACGTTGTTGCCCACGGAGTCGCCCACGAGAATCAGATCCACGCCGGCTAAATCCGCGCAATGAGCGGTGGGGGTGTCATACGCAGTGACACATACAATGGGGCGCTGGCCCTTGAGGGCGCGAAGGGATTGGGTTGTCATCTTCACTGGGGAGATATTTTCTGCTTCACAGGCTAAAAAGGCAACGCCAAACGAAGCTGTTACTGCGCGCGGATTCGCATATAATGCATCCCATCGATCATGAAACGAACCTGGCAACATTGGTGGAGGGGGTTGTTCCCGCGGCGCGTCGTTTTGCCGCACGCTGGCCGCAGACCAACCGCATCCCAAGGCTCCGGCGCGGCCCGCGGCTCATTTGGGCGTCCACGTGCCGGACGATTCGAGCTTGGCGTCTATGGCCGACGCTGGGTTTGGCGGTTGGCGCTGACGGTGCTGGGGGTTGTTGCGTTATGGGTGGCATGGGAAAGCTGGATCGGGTTGGGAATATTCTCCAAATAGACCTTTGATATTTAACATGGATTCCAGTCCCACCCCACCCACCGCCAATTTCACTGCACCGGCCACGCGCCGCGTGGATGCGGTGGTAAGATTGAATCTCGCATTGGTGGCGGGTTTATGGGTTTGGTTAGCGGGAGAATTGTGGTTCGAATGGTCCATCAGCGACCAATACGGGTATGGTTTATTTGTGCCGTTTTTGACGGCGTATTTGGTCTGGTTGCGCATGGAAGACCGGCCAGTTCCTCAGCCTTGGGGAAAGGATGGCGTGGTATTGGCGTTTTTGGGGCTGACGGCGCTGGCCCAGTATCCCATCGCGGTGTTATTTTCGGCGAATGCGGATTGGCGAATGCTCGCGTGGGGCGAGGCGCTGCTGGCGCTGATGTCTACCATCCTGTTAATCGCGCGCTGGGGTGGCTGGCCATGGGTGCGGCATTTTTTGCCCGCGGTGATATTGTTTTTATTCGCGGTGCCGTGGCCGAGCCTGTTGCAGATCACGCTAGTGGACCATTTGATGACGTTTCTGGCCACGGTGGTGACAGAAATTTTGAACTTATTTGGCTATGATGCCGTTCGCCAGGCGCACCTGATTCAAGTGCACGGAGTCAATGTATCCGTCGAAGAAGCGTGCAGCGGAGTGCGCTCCATTCAATCGACCATTATGGCCGGATGGCTGGTTGGGGAATGGTGGCGATATGGCATTTTCGGACGCTGCGGATTGATGGGGTGGGCCTGCGTGGTCGCCGTACTGTTCAATTTACTGCGCACATTTTCGCTTGCGCTGATGGCTGCGGCGAGCGGCGCGGAAATGCTGGAACGCTGGCATGACACCGCCGGCTATCTCGTTTTTGGCGTGAGCTTCGCCACGGTGCTGTTGGGTGCGTGGCTGGCCCGGCCAAAGAAAAAAAACACCGCGCTCCAAGAATCAGCCAGCGCGGGCATAGCACCACCGCATTGGTTGTCCCGTGGGCCGGTAATTGCATTACTGGTATTGCTCGCAGGCGCCTGGCCCGCATGCATCGCCTGGTATGCGGCCCATGCCCCGGATTTATCCCAGAAAGCCGGTTGGAAGCTCGACCTGATTGCCGCCGCACCGGAGGCCAAGGCGGAAGCTCCGCAGGCGGCGTTGCGTCAAATACTTTTTTACAGCGACGGCATTTTTTCAAAATGGCGGGATGCCAGCGGGCGCGACTGGCAGTTGTTTAATTTTCAATGGGCGAACGCGCGGGCCGCACAATTGGGTGGCGTGCATTCGCCCGAAAGTTGTCTGCCGGACGTCGGCTGGGTCAAGACGCAACAAGGCGACAATCTCGACTGGAAACGGAATGGGCTGGAATTAATTTTCAACACTTACGAGTTCACCACCTATGAATTTGCCGATGGGCCCCGCAGTGTGTATGTTTTCTACTGCCAGTGGGATCCGGCGGGTTACCCGTATTTTGAAAAAACCGGCCGTTACCGCAGTGATCGCCTGCTGGACGCCTGGCAGGGCAACCGCCACGAGGGCAAGCAACTGCTCGAAGTGGCCATCAGCCATGTGACTTCGCTAACGGAAGCCACCCAATTGATGCGGCAATTTCTGGACAAGGCCATTAACGTGCTGCCTTCCTCAGGGATGAAACACTAACCGGCCCAAGGGTTATTTTTTATTTTCGAGGTCGTGCTCGTGTGCGAGATACGGTTGCAAAGCGTCCCACGCCTCATCCAGTTTGCCATGGCGGGCGAGCAAGTCGGCCATCCACCATGAAACAAACGGCGGTGGCGACGGCTGCTTGGCCAGCATGCGCAAGGTGGCCAGCGCGTCATCGAGTTTTTCAGATTTAATCTGCAATTTGACGAGTGCGACGCCAATGGCGAGGTCAGTTTGATCGTTTTGAAAATACGCCCGCAAACTGGCCTCATCCTGCTTGTCGATTTCCAAGGCGAGGTCAGGCAAAGGCAGCGGTGTAAGATGGGCCCGAGCAAGATTGAAGGCGTCACTGCGGTGCCCGCTGGCGGCTAGGGCGATGATTTCAATTTTCCAAGTGTTTTTAACGATTTGCGGATGACTGTGCAAATAGGCCAGAGCGCCAGTACCATCCAAGCTGGCCCAGTGCTCGAGCAAAGTCATGCGTTGCGCCGGAGTGTACGCGGTCAATTCGGGGTCATTTTGTGTTTCGGCGGACATTTCCGCAGCGGCGCGGACGGGCGTGGTAATCCAGTTTAGAAACTCAAAACGAAAATCCGGGCGCGTCTTGGAAAGAATGCTGATGTAGTCGTCTCCATCCGGCCAATTTTGCAATTCATTGGCGATATTGCGCCATAAACCTTCCGGCACGGGGTCCTCGCGGTGCAGGGCTTCGCGCCAGGCGGCAAACGCCCGCAGATGGTTCGTCTTTTCCCAATCCAAGCCTTCGGTGTACGCGACGCGGGCCTGCATGGGCTCCAGAAAACGCGCGATGCGGTAATCGTTCAACGCAGCCTCGGAGTTACCTTGGAAAAATAGCTCGGCGCGCGCGCGTTGAAAATAGGGCCGCCAATTCAACGGCTGAATTGCCATACCCTGTTTGACGGCCGCAAGCAGTTTATCCACGTCCTGACTTGCCAAAGCCTCATCGGACTGGGCGTCGGCACGCTCCACGACCAGATTGCTTTCAAACGGCAGGCCAATTTCCGCCATCAGCCAGAGCATTCCCACAACGCATAAAATTATTCCCAGCCAACGCCAGACCAAGCGCGGCACCATGGAAATTGCCGGTGACGCGGAATCGGGAGCGGCAATGGCTAATAGCCAACCGGCGAGCATCCAAGTGCCAAAGCGGTGGCCCGGCACGTCCACCAAACTATGAAGGAGAAACACGCCCGCACAAATGGCGGCAAGGTGACGGTACGGCCCGCTGGCCCGCCCGTCTTTGCCAATAAACCGGCCCGTAAGCACGCTGACCGCGAGCGCCGCAGCGGCCACCCCAGCCCAGCCGGTTTCGCCCAATAGCCACACCCAATCACTATCCGGATGCCGCACGCTTTGGTAAGTGCGCGAGTAATTACGATATTGCGGAAAAACTTCGGCGAATTGGCCCAGCCCCACTCCGGCAGGCTGCGCGTGGACGAGCTGGAGAGTGTCGTGCCATAACTTGACACGAAAATCTGGCGCAGTCCCCGCATCTTCCGGCGCAGGCGGATTGGCCGCATCGGGTGCACTGACACTGAAGCCTGGCAGACGCGCCAAGGTATCCCGATCCGCAAACATGATCACCATCACCACACCAACGATGGCAAGTGGAATGATAACGCTGACAATGTATTTGCCCGCGTCGCGGCGCAGACGCACCACCACGATCACCAACGTGCCAAGGGCAAATGTCGCCAGAGCCATGCGGGAACGCCCCAGCACGAGCGCGGGAATGCATGGAATAATCAAAATTCCCGCGAGCACAAAACGTTTGCGGCGGCGGTGCAGTCCTTCGACCAACAGGCCAAAGGCAATCAAACCCGTGATACTGTACCAGAGCGCCGACTGGTTGCGGTTGTCAAAAAAACTGAAATTGACCGCTTCCGCGCCCAGCGGGTATTTCCAACCCATTTTATTACCGATAGCGGCAAAGGCCGAAAGGCCAGCCCCCAGCGCGGCCAAACCCCACAGTGCAAGCTTGCGTGATTCATGTTTGAGCCGGAGGTTCCAACATAAATAAAGCCAAAGCAACCCTGCCGCCAATTGCGCCACGGCTTCCGCGGCCATCCACGGGGAGGTCGCATTGGTCAGGGGAAGCACCACGCCATATTGCTGAATATCCGCGCGCCAGGCGGCATGGCCAATCCATGACGCGGGCAAGAATGACGCCAGCAGACCAATGGCGAAAAAAGTCAGCAAAGCGGCTTCAAAAAGACGCGCGGGAGTTTCGCGCGGCGGATTGGTCGCCGCCCATCCGCCAATCAAAATTAATATCAATCCCCGCGCCCAAACTGGCATTCCGCCACCGGCAAGCACCACCACGCCCAAAATCACCGTGATAATCCAGATTACCGGCTGATCCAGCCAGTCTGGCAGGCGAATGCCTTGCTTTGCCGCTGCATGATTCCCGCTCGCGTCAACGGGCGGGCCGGACGAGTGGGGTGTCTCGGCGGAATCGGTCAAACAATTTCCTCGACGACAGGATTGCGCAATACACCCAAGCCGTCAATGTCCACTTCCACCACATCTCCGGGTTGCAGAAAAACCGGAGGCGTGCGACCCATGCCGACCCCGGCGGGAGTTCCGGTGATAATGACTGAACCAGCCGGCAGTGTCGTCGAACCGCTGAGAAATGCGATCAGGTCGCGAACGGGGAAAATCATGTCGCTCGTGCGCGAATCCTGGCGCAATTCACCGTTGACGCGCGTGCGGATGCCGAGATCAAGCGCGGGCGGCAACTCATCCGGCGTCACCAGCCACGGGCCCAACGGGCAAAAGGTGTCGAAACTTTTACCGCGGCAGAATTGCCCCCCACCCCATTGGCGCTGCCAGTCCCTCGCGCTGACATCGTTAGCGCAGCAAAAGCCAGCGACATAATCGAGCGCGTTTTGCGGTGTGACGTTTTTGCAATCGCGCGCGAGGACGATTCCCATCTCCGCTTCGTAGTCCACTTGGTCACTGCGCAGCTTGCGCGGGATTTGAATGGCGGCGCCGGGATTTTGCACTGACAGCGGCGACTTCATAAACAGCATGGGGAACTGCGGAATGGGCGCGCCCGTCTCCTTGGCATGCAGGCGGTAGTTCAGGCCTATAGCGTAAATGACGGACGGGGTGACGGGCGCGAGCAAGGTGTGCGGCGGCGCAGCTTCCTCCGTTTTTTGCCACGCGCCAAATTTTCCCCCATCGCGGAAGCGCCGGGCATTGCCCTGGGCATCCAACCAGCCCCACTGCGGCAGCCCGCCAGCCAAAGGAGCATAACGAATAATTTTCATGGAAAATCACCCAATGAACTGAGGGTATGCCGTGCTTAAATCTAAGCCTGGATTTCGTAGCGGAAATCCTCGATGACCGGATTGCTCAGCAAATCACGCGAAAGCTTGTCGAGTGCGGCGCGGAACTCGGGCGAATCGGCCCCCGGAGCGGTGAACTCAATGGTCTTGCCGACGCGGACATGTTCGCCGGGCAGGCCGAGGGTGGCCATGGCGTGGCCGACGGCGTCGCCCTGCGGATCAAGCAGATTTTTCTTGGGAGTGACAAAGACGGTGACTTTCATCGCGGCCTGTTTTACACCCGGTTGGACGCCGATGACAAGGCAATAGAATCAAGTTATGGGGGTGGTCCGTCCCTGATTCAGGTTCATTGATCAATGCCATGACTGGCGATTACTTCAATCTCCCTCGGGGATGATGCTTCGCGTGCTCGTCAATCAACCGCCGGCCTTCAACGGCGGTGTAGATTTGCGTGGTGCCGAGGTCGGCATGGCCGAGCATTTCCTGAATGGAGCGCAAATCGGCGCCGTGCGCAAGCAGGTGGGTGGCGAAGGAATGCCGGAGCAAGTGGGGCTTGATCGGGCGCTCAATACCAGCGTGGCGTGCATGTTGCTTGATGAGCACCCAGAACATTTTCCGCGAAATGGGTTTGCCTTGCTGGCTGAGGAATAGCTCGCTGCCGGTCCGCGCTTTGACCAGGGCCGCGCGACTGGACGAGAGATAGATTTGGATGGCCGCCGCCGCGGGTTTGCCGAAGGGCACGAGGCGCTCTTTGGCGCCTTTGCCGAAAACGCGCACGATCTGTTGCTCCAAATCAATCGATTGCAATTTCAGCGCACAAAGCTCCGACACGCGCAATCCACTGGCGTACATCAGCTCTAGCATCGCACGATCACGCAGGCCATGCACAGTGGTGGCGGGCGGGGCTTCGAGCAACCGCTTGACTTCCGCGGCCGAGAGCGTGCCGGGCAACTTGCGCCGCAACTTCGGGCCGGGCAACAATGCGGCAAAATCGTCGCGCCGCAGATTCTCGCGCACCAAATACCGCGCCAGCAAGCGCACCGCCGTCAGTTTGCGCGCCAAGCTGGCGACCGCATAGTCCTGTTGCGTAAGCGTCACCATCCACGAAGAAATCTGCTCCGCCTTCACCGTGCGCCAATCCCGGGCGCCGATTTGGTGCAAATGCTGCGCACATTGCGTGAGATCACTTTCATACGCATCGAGCGTGTGGCGGGCGAGACCGCGTTCGAGTTCGAGATGCGCCAGCAAAGCATCCAAATCGTTGGCAAATGCCTCCGGCGCGGAGACCTCCATCGCCTCGGTTTTGTTTTTGCGCAGATGGCGAATGGGCGGCATATTGGGACATCATTCCGGCAAAGAGTGAGGCGGGCAATATTTTACGCATTGCATCGCCGCGCGCGGATGCTAAAACAATTTCCATATCTGCTCTTTTGATGAGTGACGGCGAAAATCCTTCTTCCCCAACGCCCGGCCAGTGGCCGGACGAATCAAGCGCGCTTAAGCCGGCGGACTTGCGCGGCATCCTGCGCTATGTACCGCAATTCCGCGACCACATCTTCGTCCTCGCCGTAGACGGCAGCATCGTGGATGACGAAAATTTTCCCAATGTGCTGACTGACATCGCCGTGCTGCGCAGCCTGCACATTCGCGTGGTGCTGGTGCATGGCATCGGGCGGCAACTCAAGCGCCTCGGCGAGCAAAAGCATGTGACCATCTCCGATGTTTATGGGGGCGGCCCGACGGATGCGGCCACGCTCAAGCTGGCCATCGAAACGTCATCCCAAGTGAGCCATCATGTCATCGAAGGGTTAACCCATGCGGGCCTGAAGTGTGCATTTAGCAATGCCGTGCGCGCTGTGCCGGTGGGCATTGTCAAAGGCAAGGATCAGCTTTTCACCGGCAAAGTCGACAAACTGGATACTGAGCTCATCCTCCAGTTACTTAATCTCGACATTGTGCCGGTATTTTCAGCGATTGGATTCGACCGCGAAGGAAATTCCCTGCGCATCAATTCCGACCATCTGGCCAGCGAACTGGCCATCCGCTTGCAAGCATCGAAACTGATTTTCCTGACTCCCCATTCCGGACTGTTGCTCGGGGGCCAGGTCGAGGCGAATATACCGCTCGATCAGCTCAAGACAATGCTCGAGAAAAATTCCGAAGAAATTGACGAACGGCTGCGGAGCAAGGCGCTCTATGCCGTGCGCACCCTCGAATCGGGCAGCACCTTGCGCGCGCATATCCTGGATGGTCGCGTGCTCGGCGGTTTGTTGACGGAAATTTTCGACAAGGTGGGGGTGGGCACCATGATCCACGCCAACGATTACCAGCAAATCCGCCCCGCCCGGAAGAAGGATGCCCAGTCCATCTACAATATCACGCGCGCCGCGGTGAAGACGGAAAAGCTCCGCCAGCGCACGCGCGACCAGATTGAGCGAGACATTGATAATTACTACGTCTACGAAATTGACGGCAGCGTCATCGGCTGTGCCGGCCTTTTGCCCTTGGAGGGCACAAACGACGCCGAGCTGACCTCATTGTTCGTCACGCCCTTTTATCAGGGGCGCGGCGTGGGCCACAAGCTGGCAGAATTTGCATGCCTGGAAGCCCAGCGGCGGGGTTTTGCGCGGGTGCTCGCGCTCTCCACCCAGAGTTATTCCTTTTTCCGTGATGTGTGTGCTTTTGTGGACGGCACGGTGGCGGACTTGCCCGCCGCGCGGCAGGAGGACTATTCGAAGAACGGCCGCAACTCGCGTATACTGGTCAAGAGCATGGCACCGGCGGCGAAGGAAGCGTAAAATTACCCTACGCTTGCTGCGCGAACTCGGCAATGATGCCGTCAAAAGAACCGTTGGTGAAAAATACTGCGAGCGCGGGCAGATTTTCCGAGTCGCGCACAATTTCGAGCGCAGCGGCGAGAACGGCTTGATTCGACTCAAAATTCTGCGCCTTGGCGACGACACCGGAATGGTGCGCGACCTCGGCATTGATGGCCGCGCAGACGGCATCCAAATTCAACCGCTCGGCTTCGGGGGTTTTTTCGCCGCGGTGAATGGGGCCGATGAGCGCATGGTCCGCGGGGGCGAGCGCCGAGGGTAAATCGGCTTGGAAAACCCGCGTGCGCGCGGTGTTGCTGCGCGGCTCGAAACACGCGATGAGCCTCCGCCCGGGATTGCGCTGGCGCAGGGCAATCAAAGTTTCGCGGATGGCCGTCGGGTGATGGCCGAAATCCTCGACGACAATGATGCGTTCGTCCTTGCGCAAAATCTCCTGCCGGCGGCGCACGCCTTGAAAAGATTCCAGCGCGGCGAGCGGCAGGCGGGTGGGGTTTTGCGGATCTAACGATAGGCCGGCGGCCAGCGCGGCCATGGCGGCATTGCGTGCGTTGAACAAGCCGGTCAGGCCCCATTTGACACTCTGCCAGGGCTGCCCTTGCCACAAAAGGTCGAACCGCGCGCCTTGCTCATCTTCGATAAAATTCGTGATGCGTAAATCAGACGTCTCTCCCACCCCGACTGTCGCAACGGTGGTCCATGGTGCGGGCGGCAGGGCGACAACGTTGGGGTCGTCGCCATTAAGCAGCACGAAACCATTGCGTGGCACGATTTTTAATAAATGGGCAAAAGTACGCTGCACGTCGGCCAAATCGCGGAAAATATCGGCATGGTCGAACTCCAGATTATTGATAGTGACCAGCCAGGGACAGTAATGGATGAACTTGCTCCGTTTGTCAAAAAAGGCCGAGTCGTATTCGTCGCCCTCAATCACAAAGGGGCTCTGCGGCTTGCCGGAAGTGGCGCCACCGGGCAGGTCGCGCGGAACGCCGCCAATCAGCCATCCCGGTTCGACTCCTGCCGCGCGCAACAAAAAAGCGGTAAGTGTGGCGGTGGTTGTCTTCCCATGCGTTCCGGCGATGACAAGATTGCGCCGCCAGCGCAGGATAATGTCCCCCAAAAAAGCTGGCAGGGAAACATAGGGATAGGCCCGGGTGTCGAGCA
>DATHOB010000191.1:0-4349 GCA_035485355.1 Opitutales bacterium
AGTACCTGCACCAAATTTCGGGTACGCCGCTCGACCAACAAACCAACGACGCCGAGCGCATCTGCGGAAAAATGCTGACGCAATTAAGCAAGTGCACCACAGAAGACATTTTCAAGGAAGGCTTGCATGAATACCTGGACCGCACCCAAATATCGCTCAACAACATTGGCCAGGCGCTTTACCAAAGTTATATGTATGTCCCCGCGCCAGAGCAACCGGCCACCGCGGCGTGACAACTTTCGCGGGTGGCCTTTTTCACACTGAAAATATTTAGCAAAAAAGGCTTTGCATCTGCACAGCAAGTGTTCTACATTGTTAATCGTATGAAGCTAAAGAAACTTACCCCTCTCTTCACTGTTGCAGCTCTGGCGCTGGCTTTGGTCGGCACGGGATGCAACACCGCCTCCAGCTATCCCCAAGCTGCTGATAAAAATCGCAACTTCTTGGGCATAGTTAAAATCGAACCCAATTCGTTTGCACATACCCCGCCCACCACGATGGACGTGCATACGAATGATTTGATCGAGAAGCCGGATATGTCCGGTACCCGCGTCGTATTGCTCTGGGGCTTAATCAGCTACGAGGACTATTGATCCTCCGGTGCAGCTCCAAAACAGCCGCGCACCCAATAAATTTCCCCGAGCTCCGTTTCCACCACCAGGAAACGGAGCTTTTTGTTGGGTAATTTAAGCAACGCTTGGACGCTCATAGCTCGGTGCTGAAAGATTACTGGCAAGCTGGGGATAAATTATATTCCCGGCGGCATTAGCGGACAATTCTTTTGAGCCTTAGGTGGAATCAGCTTTCCTCCCGCCACCTTATTACTTCATTCTCGGCATTGTGCTTTTTGCCAATGTCGCCCAATTTCTGCCCGAGCAGGCCCGCATGCAACCGGATGCGTGTGCCGTGCGCGCACCCATCGGAAACGATCTGCGTCAACCCGGCCATATCGCCTATTCCGAGAGGACGTTTGCTCAACTTGACGCCGAAGCAGATGCGGCCGCGCGGTTATTTCAAGCCCGCGGCATCCAGCGCAGCACCCGCGTACTGCTATTGGTTAGACCGGGGCTAGATTTGCTGCGGTGTGTGTTTGCGCTGTTTAAAATCGGCGCGGTGCCGGTATTGATTGACCCCGGCATGGGACGGAAAAATTTTCTGGCATGCGTGCAACGTAGCGGACCGACGGCTATGGTGGCAATTGTCCGGGCGCATTGGCTGGCGTGGCTGTTTCCGCGCGCGTTGGGTTCGGCAAAAATCCGCGTGCGGGTGGGTGGCAAAGCCTGGGAGCGGGAATTGGCCGCATTTGGAAGCAAAGCTTCCTTTCCACTGGTGGAAACGCGGGCGGACGAACTTGCCGCCATTTTATTCACCTCGGGATCAACCGGCGCACCCAAAGGCGTGTGCTACGAACACGGTTTTTTTGAGGCCCAAGTACGCCTCATACGCGACTGCTATGGGATAAAATCGGGAGAAATTGATTTGCCGATGCTGCCCATTTTTGCGCTCTTCAATCCTGCCATGGGAATGATGACCGTGGTCCCGGAAATCAATCCCTCGCGCCCGGCAACCTGCGACCCCGCGCGCATAGTGCAGGCCATCCGCCAAAACGAAGTGACCAATTCCTTCGGTTCGCCGACCCTTTGGGCGCTGGTGGCGCGACATTGTGAAGCGACCGGGCAGACCTTGCCGAGCTTGCGGCGCGTGCTGGCCGCGGGCGCGCCAGTCCACCCCACCCTTTTGCGCCGCTTGCGAAAACTTCTGCCCAATGGGACGGTGCATATACCTTACGGCGCGACCGAGGCGCTTCCGGTTTCGACCATTTCGTCAGATGAAGTGCTGGAAGAAACTTGGAAACGAACCGAGCAAGGTTGCGGCTCCTGTGTCGGAACACTTTTTGAGGGCGTTTCGGCGCGCATTTTGCCGTTGCGGGAAGGCGCAATTGCGAATTTGGCCGACACACCAGAACTGCCCATCGGTGACATCGGTGAAATCGCGGTGCGCGGGCCTAGTGTGACCCGAGTATATGACCGTTTACCCGAAGCCACCGCCCTCGCCAAAATTCCGGCAAATGACGCAGCCGACCCGGCGGCGGTTTGGCACCGCATGGGGGATTTGGGCTATCGGGACGACAAAGGCCGGCTATGGTTTTGTGGTCGCGCGGCGGAACGGGTACAAACGGCCGATAATGTTTATTATACGGATTGTGTCGAAGCGATTTTCAACCGCCATTCGCGCGTGGCGCGCACCGCGCTCATCGGATTGGGCAAGCGACCCAAGCAGGAACCCGCCTTGGTGGTCGAACCCCTACCCGGGCAATTTCCACGTAATGCCACTGAGCGAGAAAAATTTGCCGCTGAATTGCGCACACTTGCACAGCCCGAGACCCCCGCTCTGGCCAAAATATTTTTCCGTAAGACGCTACCAGTAGACGTTCGCCACAACGCCAAAATCCACCGGCTGGCGCTTGCGCGAGAATATTCCAAATAACTTAACATGCGCGTTCTTGTCACCGGCGGAGGTGGATTTCTTGGCCAGGAAGTTGTCCGTCAACTTCTCGCCAAAAGCATCATTGTGCGCAGTCTTGGGCGAAGTCCGCAACCAGGCTTGGCGACGCGCGGGGTGGAAGTCATGCAAGGCGATCTGACCGATGCCGACACGGTGGCGCGAGCGGTTGCCGGCTGTGATGCCATCGTGCACACCGCCGCCAAAGCCGGGATTTGGGGTTCATGGGATGAATATTACCGACCCAATGTCTTGGGCACGCAGAATGTGCTGGCGGCCATGCGCAAGCATGGTGTGGCGCAATTGGTTTACACGAGCACACCCAGCGTGGTCTTCAACGGCGAAAGTCATGCAGGTGTGGATGAATCCCAACCTTATGGGCAAAATTTCCCCTGCCATTATCCCCGGACCAAGGCGATGGCCGAACAAGCGGTGCTACAGGCGAATGATGGCGAGAAAATGCGCGTCATTGCCCTGCGGCCACATTTGATTTGGGGTGCGGGTGATCCGCATCTCGTGCCCCGCATACTGGCCCGGGCCCATCGTTTGCGCATCGTTGGCCCCGGCACCAATCGGGTGGATTTGACCCATGTGCGCCATGCCGCTCAAGCTCACATTTTGGCACTCGATGCATTGAGCCAAGCTAGGCATCCCGCGCAAGGCCGGGCATTTTTTATTTCGGATGGCGCGCCAGTGGTGTTGTGGGATTGGATTAATGCCCTTCTCCAAAAGTTGGGCCGACCGCCAATAACTCGCCGAATCTCATTGCGCACTGCCCGCACCGTCGGGAGCGGCTTGGAAGTTCTATGGCGGGTGCTGCCGTTTTTTCCCGGTGAACCGCCGATGACCCGCTTTCTTGCCGCTGAGTTGGCGAAAGATCATTGGTATTCCATTTCCGCGGCCCGGAAGTTACTCAATTTTAATCCCACACCTGAGCTTGCGGCGGAAATGAATGCGTTAATCATGAGCCTGCAATCAGAATCAAAATCACCCTGACCACCGCAGGGTTATTTGCACCTTAAGTTCGCACAAAATTCAGTCAACTAACTTGCGGCTCTTGCTCGCATGGCGCATTGGCATCCAGCAGCCAGGTCAAAGAAACACTTAAGGCATTGGCCAGGGCGACGAGTTCATAATCCGTCACGGCGCGGTGGCCGGCCTCAATTTTGGCGATGCCCGCCCTTCCAATAGTCACGCCCCGCGCAGCCAAACGGCCGGATAATGCGTCTTGCGAAAATGGCGGAGTGTGCTTTCGCCGGGCCTGCCGGACACGTGGCCCGATTATGTTCCGCAGCTGTGTTCGACGCGGAAGATTAGGCACTTGCAAAATATAACATAGTTAAGAGCCAAATGTGTGCTATATTGGAACATCTCGTCGATTTATCATTAAATATCGAAGTGCAGAAATTTCACCACCTTCGGTTAAAATGAACCGTTAGCAACCTGCGCTTGGTGTCGTCAGAAGGAACTACAGTAGCACAGTGCGACCCGTTCTTTCCTGATTTCAACCACTTGATTATTTCATCAAGATCGCATTCAATCCCCGTATGCGCATCACTGGTGGCCGCGCTCGCGGCATTGTACTCAAAATCCCCCAACGCGGCGAATTGCGTCCGGCGACTGACTACCTGCGCCAAGCGGTCTTTTCCTCCCTTGGGCCACGAGTCGTTGGGGCGCGGGTGCTGGATTTGTTTGCTGGCACCGGTGCGTACGGGCTCGAAGCCCTCAGCCGGGGAGCCGCCCATGTCACGTGGGTGGACGCCAACGGATCGGCCATCACGGCGATCCGGGCCAATCTGGCGGCAGTGGCAAAATCCATGGGGCACAACGCACCGGATACACTGGGT
>DATHOB010000192.1:0-7756 GCA_035485355.1 Opitutales bacterium
CAGTTTGAGTCCATGCTCCTGACCGCCATTCCCGGCGCAAAGATTATCGGCGCACCGGCCCAACGACTCTGGAACACCGTGATGCTTTTGCCTCCGCGCCATGCCAACACCCGCTGGGTCGCCGCGCTGGACAAACGCGGCTTTCAAATCTCCACCGGCTCCGCCTGCGCCACGGGTCGCGACGGCCCCTCGCATGTGCTCGCCGCCATGGGTATTTCAGCAGATGACGCCCGCCGCGCCCTCCGGCTCTCCGCCGGCTGGGAAACCATGCCCGCCGACTTGCATGCCTTGGCCGCAGCATTCGCCGACGCTTTAAAATATTTGGATAGTGAGAGTTAAGTAAAACTGTAGGGGCGTCGCTTGCGACGGCCCAACCTGATACATTGCATGCCTCCAAACAGCTATTGCCAAATCGCCCGTTAGCCGCTAATTTGAACCATCCCCTGTTGGCATCCGTCACATCCGTGTTATCCGTGGTAAAATCCTGACATGTTCGGTTCCCCTTTCCGTTCCATGCGTCAGATAACCTCCGCCGTGCTTTTGCTTGGCGCAGGGGTGGGGGTCGCGCACGGTCAAATTCAGCACAACGACTTCACTAGCATGAACGGGACGTTTTCGACCAACTCGGCAACCCCCGTCATGATCAGCCCCGGCCAAATGGGCATCTCCGCCGCCTCCGGCAAAAATCTTTTCATCGGTTCGCTGCCCAACCTCAACCAAGCCCTCAACTCCAGCAAGTCCTCGCTCGGTGGCCAGTCGTTTTCCAAATTCAACAGCCCGATGAACGCCCAAAAGGGCACCGCCCCGCAGTGGAAGACGAATTTCCCCATCGGCCAGAATCTACCGCTCAAAATGGCGCCGTCGGCGGAAATGAAAAAACCGCAGATGCTCTCGAATATGGAGAACAAGTCCGCGTTGAATGATTACACCAACCGAGACAATTATGAAGCCCACCAGATGGGTCCGCCCAAATTTACCGACGGCTTCACCTTCCACGCGGTTGATAACGGCACCCAATTGGAACAGGCCGGGCGCGATCTATCATTGCAGGATGTCAACCGTTACCAGTTTCAAGGTTCGTTTTCCAACACCCCCGGCCTGCCCGTGGTGCATGCTGGTGGGCAGGGTAGTCAGGTAACGCTCTCGGGCTCTTCCCTGAGCAGCATTTCCAACAGTTCGACTTTGTTTGACTCCAACTCCATGCCGACCAGCCAGGTGCGCAGTGGCGCCTCGGTCGCCCCGCGCGTCCTCACCTCCGAAGGCACAATGGCCTACATGCCGCACAATCCGTTGGGTTCCTCGCGGCTCGGCGTCTCCGATGGTTCTTCCCGCGGTATGCAGACCGTGGCGCAGGAAACCGTTCCATCGTCCAATTCCGGTTCAACCGGTGGTGGCTTGTTCCCACTG
Organism: Opitutales bacterium; assembly: GCA_035485355.1. GTDB lineage: Bacteria > Verrucomicrobiota > Verrucomicrobiia > Opitutales > JABDGR01 > JABDGR01. The sequence continues at coordinate 1,408 of DATHOB010000192.1, forward strand.
GGATCCACGTTTACGCGCCCGGGAAGTTACAGCGTGCCCGATAAATCCAACGGCAAAGACATTCCCGTGGATATGGACGACGCGGAAATCATTGTCCGTGGCGACAAAAACGCGGTCAGCCTGTCCAAGGCACAATAATTACACACAATTACATGAAAAAGCAAAAAATAATTCAACTGCTAAAAATTTATTTAATTATAATTGTACCACTTACATTGGCTCAATTAATTCGCACAATACTGGGCAATGGCTCGTATACGGAAATGCTTCATAATGGAAAAGTTGGCCTGGCTGATTTTCCTGTTGGAATACAAATCCTGGTAATTGTTTGGGCCATGTCGTGGTTTGGTGGACTCGTCGTATGGTACTTGGAGCACGTGATTGACAAAGAAGAGAAAAACTTGTCGTCGGATAAATAAAAATTAATCCGCTTTGGGGGAGACTTTTGACCTGCGTCCCCATAAACTGGACTCCTCGCTCAGTTCGCAGACGTATGCACAAGCGCAAGGCGTAGGCCTACAGCCCAGCCATGGGCAGGCGGCTCCAAGACCAGCCCAAGGCTAAAACGGCTCGCAGAGCGACAACCCGCTGCATCGCTGAAAGGACCGCCCCCGCGAACGACATGGCGGGATCCCGATGCCGGGCCTGACGGATCAGTCACACTTCCACCCGGATAATCTCCAAACCAGTCCAAACACCATGAGCCCGAGTTCCCATTCATATCGTACAGGCCCCACGCATTCGGCTGCTTCGTCCCAACCGGATGCATCGTATAAATATATTTCTGGCCGCCACTATCGCTATTCTTCACATACCACGCCATCGCGTCGAGATCGCCAGGATAGGCTCCCGTCGTCCCGGCCCGGCATGCATATTCCCATTGGGCTTCGGTTGGCAGCGTATAGACATACCCCGGTGGCAAACGACCCGCTGCCTGCTCGTGCTCGGTCAATTTCCGACAGAACGCCATCGCCTCGTCCCAGGGCATATTATCCACTGGCAGACTGTCGCCCATGTTGTGGCTGCCATATCTTTGGGAACCCATTAACGCTTTCCACTGCGCCTGCGTCACCGCCGTGGCCCCAAGGAAAAAACCCTTGGTCAGCGTCACCCGAGTCTGGGGGCCTTCGTTCGGCTGACGACCGGCTTCATCAACCGGGCTGCCCATCAGGAAGGTGCCGGCGGGGATGGGCACGAGCTTAATTCCCGTGGCGACGGTGAACTGCGATACCAAGTCTGCAACCTTGCCTTGCATCATGGCTTCCTGAGCGGCGGTCAAAGGCGGCGGCGGAACTGGTGCGGCCGCCGGTGTTGGTGCACTGTTGGCGTTGTTTGATAAATCGCTACAAGAATAACAACTGCCAAACGTGAGGATGGCAAACAGGCGAAAGATGTAGAAGTGGTTGCGCATATTCTATGGTTATAGAGTGGTTCTCGTTCCGAATTCAGGACTCAAATCACCCAAATTTAAATTAGACATAATGTTTATTGTGCGAAATTATAGGGACTTATATATCTGACGCACAATGATAGATTGACTCAGTGGCCGGATAAGGTGGTAGATGATGGGCCATGCAAAATTTATTTTTGATTGCGGCTCAGGCGGAAAGTGCTGAGGCCGATACAGAGAAACTACGGGGCTTCATTACTGGCAAATTACATGGTCAGGAAATCTGGGAAGGACTATGGATAATTGAATTGGGTGATGACCCTGACGTTATCATTGGGATACTAAATCCGGTGCGAGTCGGATTTAGAATCGTCGTAAATGAGCTAACAGCGAAGGGTTCCTGTTACGGGATGCCGCCCCTACCGCATCAGAAGCATAAACCTTACTGAGTGGATGGCCATAGATTTCCGCGTCCTTTTCAAGACGGAAGCACCACCCGTGGTAGTGAATCAACTCTCCGGCAGGCAGAGTTTGCACGATGCATGGATTGATGGCCTCTGGGGGTTCGGTTATGGTGTCCATGGGCATAGTTTGGAGTCAACTTGAACTATTGCTTGGCAATCGCTGTTCCAATGTTTGCTACTATGCTGTCGGCATACTCGCGGTCGATAGTATGGAAAATTGACTGCTCTTTACCACCAGTAGAAACCATTATATAATTCGTTCGACTACGAGCAAAAATATAAAGCAACCCCAAACAAACCATGGAAAATCCTATGTCAAATCCCATATCATAATCTTCCAAATCTTCGGTGATATCGGTGGCCTTTATCGAATCAAGATTTTTAACCGCCATGTTATATGCAGCCGTTCCATACTCATATCGGCTTACCTCATTAGCGGCTTCGCTTACCCTTATTCTATCTTCATATAAGGAGTTGTTTTCAACAGCCATTTCATCATGGACACTTCCCCACATGAACAGAACCCCAAATATAATGAGAACGATACCGAATGGCCTTTTTCTCCATTTTGTTTTCCTTCTCACGGATGCGATACTAGAAAGAACAATCGTTCTCCCATTTGAGACTACAATCTTATTTGTAACTAAAACATCTTGGCCTTTCCTTCGCCCATTAAAGAGCATGAAAATTTTATTATGAAATAATGGTTTATTAATTGGCGGTGTGGATTCTTTTTTAATCCATGTTACGGGAATCCATGGGACTTCTTCATCATTCAAGTCATTGGTGTGTCTGATTTTTATTCCCCAACCGCCATCGGTGGTTCCGTCCTTGCCGATCAAATTCCCAACTTCTTTGAGAGTAAGGACTTCGTCCCTTGGCTCTGATTCATTATCGACCAGAACTCGCCAAGTATCACTAAGGCCATTGGCGGCCATAATTTCAGCTATTTCACTTAGTATCATGGGGGTAAAATGGAGTTAAAACGATTCGGGATGCTAAAGCGTCACTTTAGCAAATCAAGTCTTTTGTGGCTCCCGATTCGGCCAGTCGGCTTAATGTTCCCATCATGGGCAGAGTCGCCAAAGGGAAAACATTGGTCAATCTGAGCATACCCAACTCGATTCGTGACAAGATTGACCAAAGAGCCAAGCCGCTACGCCTGACCAGGGCAACATACGCCCTGATGATTGTAGAGCGTTGGGACGCCGAAGGATGTCCCGCAGTTAGCGAACCGGATAGGCTAATGCAGGTATCCAAGGCCACCCATCACAAAAGTTGACGCCGCCACAAAGGGATAAGCTATCTTGATTTAGACTTTTCGATGCGGTCAATATCTCGACCAATATTGGCGCAATAATCCTTAATCTCCGACAAGTAACCCCGACGATTCTTTTCGCTCTTAGATTTCATAGCTAATAGGATTTTCCCCTCAGCAGATGAAACCGAAACCATCATCACTGAATCACCGCTTTCTTTCGCCGTCCTGCCGATAAATCTTAACAACCATTCAAACCCCCGATTATCCATGATTGCCTCATCGCATCCAGAAATAGCCGAATCAATTCCTTTGGAAAATTCTTCTTTGGTCATATCTCGTCCTGCGTTGGAACTTGTTTTTAATGCCATTCTCGCTGGAAAATCTTTTGCGGAAGGCTTTCGGTTTGACCATCCCGAAAGCCAATTTGAAAAGGAATACCAGAATATTAAGAACGCCCTCGATATGGTGGGTAACTTACTCGAACCCTAGGATCATTTCTTTTTGGAAGGGCCAATCGAAGTTATAGCGGGTTTTGCCGAAAACTGGTGGGACTGCACTTGGGGCCTCGGGGTCACGACCGCCTTTACGACCTGACTAAACTTCCCGTGCAGGGGATTAGGCGTTGGCAGTAAGGGCTTCATAGGTGAGGCGTTTGCCTTCCGCGCCCGTCATAAACTCGCGGACAGTGGCAACACTCGAACCATTACCGTTTTTGTCGAACGCGGGCAAGCTCTTAGTGTTGGCCTTGAATACGAATTCATCAACGTAACGCGGCAGGTGTTTCCTGCTCATATGGTGGAAGGTTCCCATCTGCGCCCGCTTCATCACGGCCCAGAAGCTTTCAATGGTATTGGTGTGCACATCGCCCCGAACATATTGCTTGGCGGAATGGTTAATAACCTCATGGCCGTATTCATTCATCGAGTTAAAGGTTTGGTCGCTATCGGTAATCAGCATTGCGCCCTTTGCGACCGTGCTATGCAACGCGCCGTAGGTGTCGAGCGAGTCACTGGAATTAACCACCTTGGCCCGGTGCTCGCCGTCACGATTCGTTGCCCCAAATACAACCGCTTTGCCCTTGCCTCCGTGGGTGCTGGTCTTGCTGCGTTTCTTAAAATGCTTGTTGCCTTCCTTGCCGCCGAAATAGGCATGGTCGGCCTCCACTACGCCGCCAATCAGTCCCTCAGCTTGACAGGCTTCGCGGATACGATGGCCGACGAACCAAGCGGACTTTTGGGTAATGCCCAATTCCTTTGCTAACTGGATTGAGGAAATGCCCTTGCGGGAAACCGTCATCAAATACATGGCATAGGCCCATTTTTGAAGCGGGAGCTTACTATCCTCCATGACCGTGCCCGTCCTCACGGTGAACTGCTTGCGGCATGCTTTGCAGGTGTAGAGCTTGCCACCACGGAGTGTCCATACGGCGTTATTGCCGCAATGATAGCAGGTGACGCCATTGGGCCAGCGAGCAGTCGCTAGGTGCTTGCGGGCGGCGTCCTCGTCGGGAATCGTGGCAAGGAAATCAAACGTGCTGGGCTGGGCCGTGGGCTTGGTTTTCATATGCCCAAACCCTACACCAGATTGCCGTGTGTGTCAAGTATATAATTCCCAAATTATATAGGGGGTTTAGAGCGCGGATTCATTCGGACAGCTATTCTGGGATGAATGGAACAAGCATAGCGACGCCACAAGCAGAGAATGAGATAACAATGGTGAGCAAGATGCCAATTGTCCTGCGAGAGACTTTTGGAGTTGCGCGATGTAGTGGAACAATCAGGAAATAAATTCCGGAGAGAAGCATGATTATTTCCGGTTCAACGAAGAAAGCGTTGAACAATGATTTGTGGCTAAAACAAAGCACTGCTAATAAAAACCAAATTAAAAACGGGAACAGCAAAAACGCCAAATCATAGGAAAACAAATGCCGCTTCAGCGACTCAGCAATAATAACATAACTCGGGATAACGATTAAACACAGTTTCGAAAAAACCAACCAGTCAACTTGCCAAAAATTGGAATTGAATCCTCCCCCCAGCCAAAAGCCGGTAGCATATACAATATAAACCGCCAACGCAGTAATGAGAAAGCGTCGACTGTTATTAGTGTTTCGAGATCTGGTTATTTCGAATTCCATGGTAATCATACCTCTCGAAAGATAGAATCAGCCCGCTGGCATCGCTTGGCGCAGGTATTTCTTCACGGTCCGGCGGTCCAGGCCCAACCGCCGGGCGGCTTCCTCATAGCTTCCCGCCATGTGGTGGACGCGGCTGATGTAGCGGCTCAGCAATTCATCCGCCGTCAATTGTCCGCCTTCCAACGCCGCGAGCAAAGTTTCTGCCGAATGGTGGCCATTCGTGCCATTCTGTTTGGCGGCATCATGACCATTGACCAGGCCATCCGTGTGGGTGCCGGTTGCTTCGGGCGAGTAATCACCATGCACCAGCACATTGCGCACCGCCTGTTCGAGTTCGCGGAAATTGCCCGGCCAGGAATAATCCGCGGGCAGGGATTTCTGCAGCATCACACTCGCCTCCTCGGTCAGCGCCTTGGCCTCATCCGGCCCGGCGATGCGCGCGGCAATATGGCGGATGAGCGTCGGCAGTTCACCGGGCGAATCGCGCAAAATCTCGCGCAACGCCGGGGTGCGCACATGGTCCGCGCACAGGCGGTAATACAAATCCTCGCGGAAGCGCCCGGCGCGCATCTCCTGCGCCAAATCCCGGTTTGTGGCGGCGACGATTTTCCCCGCAAACATGCGCGGCTCCGTGTCGCCGATGCGTTGGAACATCCGCGTTTGCAGCACGCGCAGCAGCTTCACCTGGATGCCGAGATCCGTTTCGCCAATTTCATCGAGAAACACCGTGCCGTGCGGCCCGCAGACTTCGAAATAACCCAGCCGGTCGCCCAGCGCCCCGGTGAACGAGCCGCGCCGATGGCCAAATAATTCCGATTCAATAAGCGTCGGCGACAACGCGGCCAGATTGATCGGATACAGCCCGCGCAGGTAATCCTGGGCGAATTCCCGCCGCGTCACATCAAATGGGACATGCTGGGACAGCGCAATGGCCCGCGCCACCAGCTCCTTGCCCGAGCCGGAAGGCCCGGTGATCAGCGTGATCAAGTCCCCCATCCGCCCGACGAGCGCGCGCTCGAACCGCGCCATGTCCCGCGTGAAAATGGATTGCCACACCCGCGCGCGCAGCCGCCGCGCCTCGGCAGACGAACCGATGA
>DATHOB010000193.1:0-5727 GCA_035485355.1 Opitutales bacterium
CACCATCACCCCCAGTTTTACCATTACTCCCAGTTCGGTGCCCGCCGACTATACCGGCAACATCGTCCTGAATATCACCGGCCTGACGTCCGGGGAGCAAGTGCGCTTCACCCGCTTTCAGGACGCCAACCATGACGGCAATGGCGATATTTCCGACCCCTTGGTGAATGACTTTACCGTGAAGGACGGGGCCACGACGGCATTTGGCGGCGTGACCGACCCGATAATTCCCGCTGACGATGATGGCCTGCAAGATGGCAACATCTCCACCCACATCACGCTTCCGGCTTCCGCGGAAATGGGCCGGGTCTCCGGCAATTATGTGATCACCGTCACCAGCACCAATTCCAATCGCAATTTCATTCCCATCACCCAAATCTTGACGGTCACTCAACCCGCCAGCTATGTCCAATCCGTCAGTGGCCAAGTATTCGACACGAATAACAACCCCATAGGTTTTTCCAAAGTCGCGCTTTTGAGCCAGGGCAACAACGGCGACTCCCAATTCATTGTCGGCACCTTGACCGACAGCAATGGCAATTTCACCTTGGCCGCCCCGGTTGGTTCTTATCTGCTGGTCGCCTTCAAGCAGGGCTATGTGACCGCTTCCCCCATCCGTCACCCTCACCGCCAGCCAAACCTTAACCGGACAAAACCCTACCATGGCTGCCGCCACTTCCATGATCACTGGCAGCATGGTTGACTCCACCAACAGCTCCAATTCCGTGCGCGGCGTACAGCTCTTTGCGTCCAGCGATAATCACAGCGAAACACTAACCACCACCAATAACGAGGGCAATTTCGTCATCCCGGTCACCTACGGCAATTGGACTTTTGACCTATCAGATAGCAGCCTTCCCCCTCTGGGATACCTGCGGCCGGAAAACAAAGGCTCCGCCAATACAACCGGTAATGTGAATCAGAACGTGACGATTGCCTTGGAGCCGGTCAATGCCCTCGTGCACGGCACCATCAAAAATGGTTCCACTCCCCTTTCCGGCGTACTTATGGATGCCGATGACGGAGGCAATAACCAGAATTCCTCCACCACCGACTCCAACGGCAACTTCTACCTCGGCGTTTACGGTGTGGGCGGGGGAGTCAACTGGAACATTTCCACCGACAGCACCAATCCCGCCCTAGCCGGCCTGATTGCACCCCAACAACAAAACTTTTCCATTGCTGCGAACGTCGCCCAACTGGCGAACTTCACCACCCAGAACGTCACCGCCTACCTCAATGGCACGGTGGACTATGGAGTTTTGCATGGCGATGGATCCGTGACCGACAGCAACACCAACATTGGCAGCAATTTGCAAATCACTCTCCAAGCCAATCTCCAAAACACCAATCAGAACGTCCAAGTACAGTCGACCACCGACAACAATGGCAACTTCAGCCTCGGTATGTTTGGCGGCGTCTGGAACGTCCAAGTGGGCTATTTCAGCAGCAACAACAATCCCGCCCCAACATTCATTAGCGAAACGGGGAATATCACCATGACCGACAACCAAAACATCACCGGCACGCATGTTTTGGTGCTCAACGGCACCAACACCATTACCGGTAACGTGGTGGACGCCAACGATGACCCCGTCACCGACGCCACCGTCTCCGGCATCGCCAACATCAGCGGCAATCAGTATTTAATCAGCGTGCAGACGGATAACAATGGCAACTTCTCGCTGCCAGTGGTCAATGGTAATTGGTCCCTCACTGTGCCCAATCAAACCGGGTTCAGTAGCCAATCCGTTGTCGTCAATAACAACTCCCCCTCGGTGGTTCTGGCACCGTCGCCGTTCCTGCTGTGGCAAATTGCCACCTTCGGCAATAACAACGCCAACGCCGCGCCATTGGACATCCCCGCCAACGACGGCATTTCCAATCTCGTCAAATACGCCTTCAATTTGAGTCCGTTCAGCAATCAGCAGCAAAACCTCCCCCACCCCAGCATCGTCAATGTTGGCGGCGTCAACTATTTGGAACTCGTTTTCGATGCCACCGCCACCGATGTCACATACACGCCCCAGGTGAGCACCGATATGGTGAACTGGAGCAACTCCGCCACCGGGTTTACGGTGGATAGCTGTGGCGATCAAGTCACTGTCGACTACGACCTTACCGGTCATCCCACTGCTTTCCTGCGCGTGTTGGTCACCTTGAATAACAACTAGGGTGTTGGGGTAATCTTGAACCGCATAGGCCGGGGCCAATTCGGCTCGGATTCAGTCGGATCGGAAATGGCAATTGCGCTTGCCATTTTCACCCGTTTTCGCAATGCCTTTGCAGATACTGGGGAAACATTTTTTAACTAACGTCCTTGTCCTCATTCAACTGCGCAAACCCATGAAATTCTTAAAATCCCCGTGGCTGCGCCGTGGCCTGCGCCCATCCATTCTGTTTCCCGTTCTACTCCTCGCCGGTTGTTTCGGCGCCGTATTGCAAAGCTCCTACAACGACTACAGCGATGTGTACGCGCAAACGCAGAACCGACAGATGCTTTTGAACCTGGCCCGCATGCACGAAGGCTTTCCCATTTATTTTTTCCAATTGGGCAATATTAGCGCCAGCTACACTTTTTCCGAAAACGCCACCCTCGCCGGCAACCGCACCTCCACCCAGACGGGTGCCGCTGCCGCCGCCAATGGTTTCTCCAGCGGTTTCAACTTTGGCGAGAGCATGACCCACAACCCCACCTTTCAGTACGTCCCCCTGGCGGGCGCCAATTTCGCCACGCAGATGCTCCAACCCATCAAGCCCACCGTCTTTTACGAACTTTACCAGGAGGGCCTGCCGGTGGACGAGCTTATGCGCGTGCTCATCCAGCGTGTCGAGGTGGACAATACTGACGGCACCAAAATGTACCTCGAAAACGACGCCTGGGACGGCGCCGAAACCAACAACCCGGTGGACGGCCCCACCCCTAATTCAATCCCGGCGTTGCAAATTGCGCATAAAAACTACGCCCTATTTCTCGACTGTTGCCGCCTCGCCCGCATTTGCCAGCAGCAAGGCTTGCTCCACCTCAGTTACGTTAATGAAGTGCAACCGTTGGCGAATGTCACCTTCAGCTTCGATCCCAATTATTCGGCGAGCGCCACCAATGCTTCCACCCTTTTTTTGCCCGGCTTTAGCGACATCACCAGTGCGAACAAGGACGGCCTGACTTGGCAGCAATCTGAAAAAGACGGCTTTTGGATTATTGGCAAAAACGCGGTTCGCCCCGTCTTCAAACTCGATGATACGGATGATGTCCACGCCAATGCGGGTGACGCGAACGAATCCAGCATGACGACCAACATCAACACGCTAAGAGGCATCAGCCAAAGTCTGACATCATCTGCCTTGCGCGACGAATTATTGCAAAGTGCCACGCCGATCACGAAACCTGGCATCAACTTGTTTTTTGACTCGGTCAGCGCAGGCATTGAAGTGGTGGACCAGACGGGCGGCAACCAGCCCGGAAAAGCCGCCCCGAGTACTGCGGCCAAAGGTGGCAAAGACAACGAACAGCCGAAAGCCTCACTCATTGGCCTGCCCACCCCCAAACCCCAGGTCCGCTTTGTCATGCGCTCGCTGCTCAAAGTAATTCAGGCCACTGCCACTGAAGAGCAGGCCTTCGCCTATCATAAAGCCCACAAGAATGATAAAAATGAAATATACAATGGCATCGTGCCGGCCGAACGCTTCCCCCTGCTCCAATTGACCTGGCCCGACCTCACCTCCAATTCAACCGCGGATTCGTCACCACCTTCCATGGACGATATTCTCGCCGCAGGAGATTGGCCGGTCACGAAACCACCCGCCAAACCCATTGTCGTCCTCGATTTTAATGGCAAACGTTTCCAAATTGCCGACCCCCAACCCGACCGCTTGGAGCGACCTTCCACTTGGAATCGCGATGTTTTCCGTCTCCTGGTTCAACTTTCCTTCCAGGTCACCACCGACACCACTTCCGCCGACCTCGCCACCCCGCCGCTCGTCCAACTCAAGACCGCAAACTAAACGGATCATTCTTTCATGCTCCATCCCTGGCTCTTTGTCGGATTCACCGGGCACCGCAAAGTTGACGATGTGGCCGGTTCCGCCTCCGCCATTCGCGCCGCCCTGGAAAAAGTCCGCACCCTCGGCGGGCGCCCCTTGGCCGCCGTTTCTTCCGCCGCCACCGGGGGCGATACTTTGTTTATCGAAGCAGCCCGTTCACAAAATCTGCCGTGGACGGCCATGCTGCCGTTTCCACGGGAAGATTTCCGCAAAGACTTCTCCGCCGTGGAGTGGGCCCATGCCGAAAAATTGCTCGATGACGCCGTGCAGGAAAAAATTGAGCCCCCCGGCGCGCCGCGCAACCAGGCCTTTCTCGCCTGCGGGGTGCGCACCGTTGAAAGCTGCGATGTCCTCATCGCGCTGTGGAATGGCGAGGCCGCCGCCGGCGTCGGCGGCACGGCGGACATTGTCGCCTACGCCCGCGCCCAGCAAAAACCCCTCATCTGGATTAACTCCCAATCTGGCCTCGTCACAGAAGAACGTCTCGATAAAATTGTTGCACTCTCTCCTCCCGCCACTTCTCAGCCCGTCGTGGATGACTCCCCCGACGGTGGTCTTGCACTGTTGCGGGAAACCTTGGCTTACCACGACCAACTGGCCATGCAACATGCGCCCAAGGCCCGGGGTTTTCTCACCCGTGCGGTCGTCCTGCAATTGGTCGCCACCGCCTTCGGTCTGGTGTCGCCGGTTTTCCATGTGATATTCGCCGTGGTCATTGTTTTGTTGTTCATCAAGGTCATCATCCTCTTCCGGGCGGATTACATTCAACGCCGCCATAGCGGCCACCATGACCAATGGCTGCACGCCCGGATGGTCGCCGAGCTTTGCCGTTCCGCCCTCGCCACTTGGCACATGCCTTATCCGGAATTCGCCCAGCAACCCTTGCCTGTTCCACACTATGATGACTGGCAACGCAGCCTGCGCCTCTGGCGCATCCTGGCTCCGCCCCGCCCGCGCGACCTCGCCACCGACCAGCAGGACTACCTGCAAAACCGCATTCAGCATCAGCTCAACCACTTTGAAAGCAAAGGCAACGAAGCCCGCGACATCCTGCTACAAAAACGCCGCTGGGCCAAATTCTGCACCCGCGCCGCCCTCGCCTGCGGGATATTCGGCCTCGTCGAAGCCGTCCTCAATAAATGGGTGTGGTCGGAAAATAACCTTCCCACCTGGTTCCCCCACTTAAATATGGGGGTCACCTTTCTCAGCCTGATTCTGCCCGTCATCAGCGCGGGCATTCTCCACCTCGTCATCGCGCAGGACTATTCCCGCCGCGTCAGCCGCAACCAACGCATGGTTGCCTACCTGCACTGGGCGCAAGCGCGCATCCCCCTGGCCGCCAGCCCGGCGGACCTGCGCCTGGCCGCCGGAGAGGTTGAAAGCATGTTATTGCTCGAGTTTTTTGAATGGTATACCTCGACCAACCTCGCCAAGGAACTCCGCCCATGAGCGATTCCTCCACCCAGCCTCCCCGTTTGAAACGTATTCTCGCTCTCGATGGCGGCGGCATCCGCGGGGTTTTCTCCCTCCAAATCCTGAAACGCATCGAGGAAATTTTTCGCCAGGAAAAAAACAATCCCAAACTCGTCTTGCGCGATGAGTTCGATTTTTTCGCCGGCACCAGCACCGGCGCCATCATCGCCACCTTCCTCGCCTGGGGCCGCAGTGTGGACGAAATCCTCC
>DATHOB010000194.1:0-2208 GCA_035485355.1 Opitutales bacterium
CCGGCGCGCGCGCCCATGTGCGTGATGGGGAAAATGGTTTCCTGGCCGGATTTGATGATCCCGCCGCCTTTCATACCGCCACCGTCAGGGCGGCGTCGCTCCGTTCAAATTGGCCGCAACTGCGCGCCGCCGCGCGGGGAACTGCATTGAACCTGTCGTGGGATCGGGTGGTGGATGGATTTGAAAACACCCTGCGCGGCCTCATACCACAGTCGGTAAATGGCGTTTGTGTTACAGCCGGGTAAAATTTGCGATGAAATACATTTCCGCTTTGTCTTATAGCGATATCGCGATACTCTAGCCACGCAAGCGGCGCATTCACCGCAGTTCCCATCCAATGAAAAAACCGGTTCTCCAATACCGCACCATCATCCTGTCCGACCTCCACCTTGGCACCGCCGACTGCAAGGTTGAGGAAGTCACGCACTTCCTTAAACACACCCGCGCCGCCAAGCTCATCTTGAACGGCGACATCATCGACGCCTGGGCCATCCAGCGGGGCCACAAATGGAATCGCGAGCACACCAAGTGCGTGCGCCGCCTGTTGAAAATTGCCCAGCGCCACGACGCCGAGATCATCTATGTGCGCGGCAATCACGACGATTTTCTCCGCCACTATCTTCCGCTGGAGCTCGATGCCTTGCGTTTTGTCGAAGACTACGAATTTGAAACCGCGCGCGGACGTTATCTGGTCATGCACGGCGACGCTTTTGATGCCGTCACCACGCATACTCGCTTCCTGGCCGTGCTCGGCGACATCGGCTACCAGACTTTGCTCAAGGTCAATCGGCTCTACAACAAATGGCGTGCCTGGCGCGGACAAGAATATTACTCGATATCCAAAGCAATCAAGGCCCGCGTCAAACAGGCGGTCAGCCACGTTGGGCGTTTTGAGGAGCACTTGCGCAATCTCGCCCACAAACGCGGGTGCGTTGGGGTCATTTGCGGCCACATCCACACCCCGGAAGACAAAATGCTCGGCGACGTTCATTACCTTAATTCCGGTGATTGGGTCGAGTCGCTTACCGCGGTCGTGGAACACGAAGACGGCCGGTTCGAGGTGCTTACATATAAAGAGTTTTGCCTGCGGCTCAATGCAGTGGCCCATAGGGAAGACACCTCGCCGGAATCCACCCGGTTGTTGGGCGCCCCGCACCTCGTCCCCGAATCGGTGACGTGGCATAGTGAAGAAGAATTGGCCACTCAAGCATGAATGGTGATGGCCGGATTGGAACAACTTGTGGATTGCAAGCCTGGGGCCGACGGGTGATGCTGGCCGGAACCCTTCTGCGCCATGCCCACCGCGCACGCTGATTACCTTCGACTCGAATACCGTGCGTATCGCCGGAAGTTCGCCCAGCCCTTCACCACCGGCGGAGGAATTTGGACGGCGCGTGAAGGGGTGATAATCCGTCTCACAAATGCTGATGGCAAGGTTGGTTTTGGCGAAGCCGCGCCCATTCCGACTTTTACCGGTGAAACTGCGGCCCGCGACCTTACCTGGCTGCGTCGTGCGCCGGATGAAGTGACGGCGGCGGAAATCCACCGCATTCCCGCCCGGCTTTCCTGCCTCTGCTGGGCCTTTGCCACCGCGCGGGCAATGCTCGAAGGCCGGTTGCTGCCACCCGCCAATATTAAAAAACTTTCCGTGGCCGCTTTGCTGCCAGCCGGGCGCGCCGCAATTCCTATTCTTGATTTGCGGGTGGAACAGGGGTACCGGGTGTTCAAATGGAAAATTGGCGTAGCCACTCCACCCGAGGAGTTTTCGCTCCTGGAAAAATTGTTGTCCGCGTTGCCGACAGATGGCAAATTGCGCTTGGATGCCAATGGCGCGCTGGCCCGGCGGGAATGGGCGGCTTGGTGTGACGGGCTGAACACACTTGGTCCCGCGGCAAGCAAAGTGGAATTTTTTGAACAACCGCTGCCGCCCGCCACCGGGCCGCAATGCTGGCGCGAGCAGACCCGCCTGGCCAAAGTAGCACCGGTGCCGGTCGCATTGGACGAAAGTGTGGCGGGCTGGTTGGCGTTGAAACGCGCGAGCGTAGCGAAGTGGCCCGGGCCGTTGGTGGTCAAACCGGCGTTGCTCGGGAACCCCGAAGACTTCAAGCGTTGGCGCGAACAGACCCAACCCGACTTGGTTTATTCCTCGGCATTTGAAACGAGCATTGGCGTGCAGGCGGCGCTGTGCCTGGCGGCGGGAGACCCGCT
>DATHOB010000195.1:0-6446 GCA_035485355.1 Opitutales bacterium
TGCGGGGAGGTTATTATTGCTTTCAACCGCGATCAATTGTTCCACTACGTTGTCGCGCGCGGTGGTGGGTGGCAGTGTTTCCACCCATTGGGATACGGCATGCGGATCAACTTTCACCCAATTGGAGGCAATGCTCGTCGCCGCCATTTGGCGAAATAATCCGCCGGGGATATCCAACAAATGCCTGGCCGCCTGCGCTGGATCGAGGCTGCTCCAAATAACGGCGATATTGGTCGAAGTAATCATACGGTTAATTCCGGTAAGAAGTTGGTGTGCGGTATCCCAGGCGGCTTGAGGATCGAATTGGCTGTAAGTCGCGAGGGCGTGGTCCAGTGCATTGTCCTGTACGGTTCCCGTGGGCAGGGATTTGGCCCAGGCGAGCGCGGCTTGCGGGTCGGTCGCGCTCCAAGTGGCGGCAACTTGCCCGGCCAATTGGGCATAGCCGGGGTCGTTCGCGAAATTTGTCTGAATGTAGGCCGCGGCGCTGGAGGGATCGGTTTGCATCAAAGCGGTTATCCCGTTTTGAATCGATATGTTAAACGACTCGGTTTCTTCTGTAGGCAGAGAAAATTGGGGAAGATTCATATCTCGGATGATAATATTAGAAACAACCACCCGCACCACCTTGCTTTTGCTATTCGACGGCAAATAGGCGGTGTTTTGCGGCATCGCATTCGCCTTATTTGAATCCAAATCGGGAGAGGAAAATGGCCATAAGTTCCGGACTCGCGCAACCACACCTGAATCGTTGAGCATGGTTTTTATCTTCGACGACATTTCGCCAAGGGTGGGATGGTCGGAGCCGCTGGCTGATTTCACCGAAGTGGTTGCGGGCGCTGGTGTTTTGGGCGTTGCCGCAATTTCGTCCTGCGATTGTGCGATTTGCCAATGTTGCACCGATGTGGAAATAATTGTCGCGGTTAGAACCACGGCTACGGCGATGCCGGCCTTGGTTATAATGCTCGTGATTAGCGTTTTGAGAATTGAGCCGGACGCTACCGCGCTCCCGGCGGTGCTGAGTGACGCACCTGCCACTGACGCCGCCAGGCCCGCCGGCGCCGCTTGCACGGAATTCGCGCTGATGGCAGTCGCAAGCAGGGCGGTGGAGACGGTCATTCCGCGTTGTCCAAAATGCGCCCGTAGTTTGTCCAGCGCCCGGTCCACCCGCTGCCGCGCGGCGTTTTCGTTGACGCCCAACACGGTGCCGATTTCCCGGTGGCTTTTGTTTCCAAAATAGCGCAACAGCACGGCTATGCGGTCCGACTCGCGCAGACTGCCCACCGCCGCATCCAGCAGCGGCCAGACGTTTTCCCAATTTGGTTCCGGATCACTGGTGGTTTGGTCATTCATGGCGTAAACCTCCTGTTCGCGCGCCCGTCGGCGCTGTTCCCCGCGCACGGTATTGGCCGCCGCGTAGCGCGCGCTGGTATGCAACCATCCGGCGATCGAAGCATATTTCGTCATCGACCCGGCCTTGCGCGCCAGACTGGTGAACACTTTTTGCGTCACATCTTCCGCCAAATGGGTGTCTCCGCCGGTCAGCCGTAACGCGGCGGAGTGAACAAAATTAACATGGCGGCGAACCACTTCGGTGAAAGCGGCCTCATCGCCTTGCTCAGCATATTGCTGGAGTAATTCCGTGTCGGAGGTCATGCGTGTTTTATATTAGACACCCACCGAAACTCAAATCGCACAAACTTTTATGCTTTAGGTAGGAATGGGCGTGAACCCAATTGATCCAACCCATCCAATCATACCAACGCAGCCAACGCAATCCTCTCTGTTACTGGGCATTTTTTGTTAGGATAAGGACATGAATTCCCCAGCTACGCCTTCGCCCGACCACCCGCGCCATCGTCGTTTCAAGCCGGGCCCCGCCGCGCCGACGTTCCACGTGGAACAAATGGCAAAACGTTCATCAGTATTAGAAAGTGACCATTCATCATTGGAGTGGCAGAAGGCCATTATGGACTTGGAGCAGCGCCATGCGGACCGGCTTGCGCAACTGGAGGAGCGGCTTGCCGCCGCCGAGCGCCAAGCGGCCGATTTCGGCGGCCAACTCAACGAATTGCGCTGAATTATTCCGCCCGCGTCACAACCTGCCAGTCGGTGTCGTACAGCACCGAGGGCACATAGCCTGGATACGACGGGCCCGGGAGGCGCAATTTCAAATCATGGAGGTGCTTGGCGTTTTCATTGGCCAATTGCGCGCCATATAGAGCGAGGTCCAGTTTGGCCGGGTCAAAACTTGGACGACGCCGGCTCAAAATTAAATCGGCATATTTGTTGTCGGGGTAAAACGCGCGCAGTTCCACAATGGTCTGCATGTCATACGGGCCGCCGTCATTCGGATCGAGGGTGTTGGTAGGCACCGCGGTATAGGCGGAAGCGGGCGCGCCGTTCAAAAAGTTGCGCAAGTGCGGATGCCCCCAGAGATTGTCCCCGCGCCGCGCGAGCACAACCATCGCCAAAATTTGAAATTGCAGATCGCCCGTTTTCGCGCCGAGGTCGGTGAGCTGGCCTTTTTCATTGAAGCCCCAATCGAGAAAGCTCTGCGCCAGTTCCGCATCGGCGGCGTACCCTTCGGGATCGTACCCGGGCAGGCCCTCGATGGCCGCGACGGCGAGCAAGTGGGAGAGGCCCGTACCCGTGGTCGTGCGCCGGCCGTAAGTGGCCTTGGCGATGACGCGGCGCATCAAATCTATTTGTTCGGGAGTCATCCAATGCCCGGCAAAATCCAAGGCGAGGCCCAGGTCCAGGTGAGCGACGACATCGTCCATCCCCTGCCATTGGGTGGCAGAAAATTTGGCGAACTTGGGTTTGAAGGTAAATTCATTGGGCGAGGCGGCGAGAATTTCGTCCACCCGCGGCTCCAAATTTTTATAGTAATTGTAAATCGCGGTGGCGGCCTGTTTGCCGTGCTCGTCGTCGCCGGAGAGCAGGCAGTACAGCGCCATGGAGACGAGGCAGTTGGTGGGGTAATTGACGTTGCTGGAATAAATGCCTGCGCCGGATTTTTCCGAGGTGTAATCGGTCGGCTGCCCATTAATAAGGTGTTGGAACATCTTGCCGTCGGGCGTGGTCGGGTCCCACCAGGTGAATTTAAACATCACTTCAATTTCCGCGAGGGACATTTGCATGATGCGGCTGTCTTTAGCGCGGGCTTGCAGGGCGGGTAAATCCTCCGGGCTGAAGAGCAGGCGCGGGTAAACCCCGGGCGCGGGGACTTTGCTGCCGAGTAGCTTGCCATCGAAGCCGTTGAAATTATACGCCGAGCGCGGGATGGCGGGCGCTTTGGGCGCGGGGGCGAAGGCGGGCAACGGCAGCAGGTATTTCGCCGCTACAGCCGGGCTGGCAAATTTCTCCGGCATGTCGAAGGCCATCACCACGTCGTCATGCACATTGTATTCGTGTGTTGTGAAGTCGAAATCCGGTTTGCGACCCACCGTGGTGAGGCCGCTGTCGTCCGCGAAAAAATGCAAACCCGCGGCCGCGCCCGCCTGGGCGAGATTCACATAAGTGCGGCCATTCACTTGAATGGTTTTTACCGAGCTGGGCGGGGTGTAGGCCGGGCGAGTTACGTGGTATACCCAGCGATTCTGCAAATAATCGGGCGCGGGTTCTTCCGGGGTAAACTCTTTCATCGTAAAGTAGGCGGCGAACGTGAGCGGCACGTAAACCTCGCCATCCTGCATGACCGGCACGCCGTGGAGCAGGTCGTCGTCATCCAGTGGCACGCGGTGGCCGAGGACGACACCGTAATGGCTGCCCGCAAACACGGCATATTGGTTCCATAATTTCTGGAGGCCAGCTGCGAGGCCGGTGCGTGTGTAGGCGAAGCCGGTGTCTTCGGGCAGAAGTTGCGGTGGTTGGCCGGCGAGCGGTTGGGCGTGTACGTTGGCGGTGACCAATAGCAGGGCAATGGCCAAGGCCCATGACCGGGGGAAAAGACGTTCCATCATTCTGTCAAAAAATAACGGCCCGGCGCGATCTGACAATCCCTAAACCCGTTTCACGCTTGATTATCCTAACGGTTTGAGCCAAGAATCCAGAACATGAACCACGGCGAATCCGACATAACTTTGCGCGTCGGCGACGGCACGACGATGGCCGCCTATGTGGCGCGGCCCACGGGCGCGGGCCCCTTTCCCGGTCTGATTGTTTTTCCCGAGGCCTTTGGCGTCAATGCCCACATCCGTGACGTGTGCGACCGGTTTGCCAGGGAAGGTTATCTGGCCATCGCACCGGAATTGTACCACCGCACTGCGCCCGCGGGCTTCACTCTGCCGTATGAGGATTTTATGACCAAGGGCATGCCGCATATGAGTGCGGTGACGCCAGCAGGCTTGGAACACGATACTTGCGCGGCGTGGGATTGGCTGCAGGCGCAGCCGCAAGTGCGCAAGGGGGCGATGGCGTGCATTGGCTATTGCCTTGGCGGGCGGACGGCGTTTCTGGCCAACAGCGTGAAGCCGTTTGCGGCGGCGGTGTCGTATTACGGCGGGGGCATCGCGCAGGGGATGCTGCCGCGCGCGGCGGCCCAGCACGGGCCAATATTGCTTTTCTGGGGTGGGCTGGACACGCACATTTTGCCCGAGCATACCGCGCAAGTCGCCCAAGCCCTCCGCGCGGCAAAGAAGCCGCATATTAATGTCGAAATCTCCTTCGCGGACCACGGATTTTTCTGCGACGCGCGCGCAACTTATAATGCCCAAGCTGCGGCGGAAGCGTGGGCGTTGACGCTGACGTTTCTCAAAGAGAATTTGCAAGGGAAGTGATTGTCTGGGAATGGGTTATTTTGGGCCGAAGTTAATCCGCCCGCAGTTCCGCCGATGATATAATACGTTTGGAGGCAAGATTTGCGCTTGGCAAAACGACGGGGCTGATTACCTTGGACAGATACACGCCTGACTATTTCCGGGCCATTCCTGCTTGTTGCTTGGTCGCTTTTAACTAAACCATGGGACACCGCATCCTCATCCTCGACGATGACGTCGACTTCAACAGTCTGCTGACGGACATTTTCAGCCAGGCGGGTTACGACATCACGCCGGAGTTGGATCCCCAGAAGGCCCTGGCTTTGATTCGCGAGTTTCAGTTTGACCTCGTCGTCACCGACCAGCGAATGCCGGGGATCAGCGGCAAGGACTTTTTGCGCGAGTTGAAAAAAGTGCAGCCGCGCACCCCGATCATCATGGTTTCGGGCTTTTTGGACAATGAGACGATCCGCGAGCTGATCCGCGAGGGCGTGGGCGGAGTGTTCCTCAAGCCGCTCAATGTGTTTTCATTGCTCAAGCGCACGGCGAAATTGCTCGAACACTTGGAAAGCGGCGGCCCGCGACCAGGTTCGGGCGAATCGGAACAGGAAGCGGTGGGCCAGCCGGAGTTCCACCACACGCTGCCGTTTTCCTTTTCCTCGTTTCCGTGCCGCGACACGAAATCGGCGGAATTCGCGCAGAAGCTTTATGCGCTGCGCAATTTTAAGAGCTATCTGACGCTGACCGGGCCGCGCGGAACGAATTTCGCCGCAGTGTGCCGGGATTTTGAGGCTCTACGCGACAAGCCAGATGAACGTTTTCTTTATCTGACCAACACGATGGTTGAGTCGAACAACCTGTTACGCCTCCTGCATGAACAGGAAGAACGCGAGCGCGTGACCTTGTGTTTTTTGGAGGCGGACACGCTGGATTTGGACCGGCAACGGTTGCTCCCGCAAATTGCGCGCCGCAGTGGGGCGTTTGCGGGGTTGAAGCTGCCCACGCGTTTCATTTTCTGCCTCTCCGAAAGCCTGGATGCGTTGTATGACCGCGGTCTGATGGATGAAAACTTGTATTTATTGACCAGTTCGTCCGAGTTGGCGGTGCCGGGGCTGGAAGATGCGCGGGACGATATTCCGCTGCTGGCCCAGCAAATTCTGGTGCGCGAAGCGGCCACGCGGCAACTGGGCGCGGTGCCCAAGCTGGATGTTTCGGCCAAGGCGTATTTGCGCGACCGGGCGTGGTCCGGCAATTACAATGAATTGCAGCAAGTGGTGTTGGGCGCGCTGGGCCAGTCGCGAAAGAGCACTCTCACACGCGAAAGTCTGGAAAAGGCGAACATGCCCGGGACAACAGCGGTGACGGATTTGCGCCAGCACCTGGCCCGGCTGCGGGATGAATACACCCAGGCGGCGGTGTTCTTATGCAATGGGAGCCATGCGACCGCGGCCGAGGTTTTGGGAGTGAGCGAGGCGGCGGTCGACACGTTGCTCGCGCACAAATCGGCGGCAAGGTAGGGAATGGTTTCCGGCCCGCGACGAGGGGCTAATCTTAACTTTTCTTTTTATTGGCCGGCAAGTTTTCCGCGTGGGCAACGTAATGGATCATCAGAATCCAGCCGAGAAAGACGGGGAAAAGCCCGATGGAAATGGCGGTGGACCCGACGATGCCAATGACGATGCCGAGCCA
>DATHOB010000196.1:0-17971 GCA_035485355.1 Opitutales bacterium
GAGGCGGGCTTCCTCCAATTTCGCGCGCCAGGCAAACAGGGCGATTTGCACCGGCACGAGCACGGCGAGGGCGATGTTGCAGGAAGCCGCGAGCATGCCGAGGGAGCCGATGATGTAGCCGCAATACATCGGGTGGCGCACGATGCGGTATGGGCCGCGCAGGACGACCGTGCGCACGGCGACAAATATGCCGAAGGAACGGCCGAGCGAAATAATGCCCCAAACGGAAAAGGCGATGCCGGCAGTGCCGAGCACGAAGCTGAAGATGACCAGGCTTTCCTGCCAATTTTCCGGCGCGTGATTTTTCAGCAGCCACGCCGGAAGCGTGGGCAGCCAGGCGGGCTGCTGGTAGGCATAATTGTATAATACAAAATAATAACTGGCGGCCAGGGGGACGAGGATTTCCTTGATCCGGCGGGGTGGGGCGGCGGCGCGGCGGCCAATGAGCAGCACCAGCGCCATGATGAAGTTGAGCGCCAGCATGATGGCGTTGCAGGACAAATCACCCAGCCACACGGTGCGGTCGGCGGCCGTCAGATCCGCAGTCGCGGCGGAATGCAACATCGCCCAGTCCTGCCCCAAATATCCCCACTGCACCCAGGTCAGGTAGATATAGACGCAAAAAAGCAGGTAGCGTTCGATGAAGCCCGTGATGGCGGTAAACCGGAGAAAACGGGGCAGGGGCATATGAGGAAATCAACCGAGCTCACCCGTGGTAACCCCGTAAACCGCAGCGGGGTTGCACGGCGGAGGCGGGCCAAGGTACATCCGCGCGGTCGCAAAAATTTCCTTCATGCCGTGTTTGGCCGCGAGCGCGAGCGCCGGAGCGTTGATTTCCGGCACGTCCATGAAGAGCGGCTGCCCGGCCGCGTGCGTCGAGCAGGCGGTGAAAAGCGACTCGGCGGAGGCATCGTCCTTGGCAAAGAGCGGGCCGATGCGGAAGCCATTGCGCGCGGGGCGCACCACTGCGTAACCGGAAGGCTTACCCATCGTGCCGCGCGGGGTGGCGGCGAAGGCGGCGCTGCCCTGCAAGCGCAACCATGGGTTGAGAAAGCGCGGGCGGGCCGCGGGGAAGCACTCGGAATCAAGCGCGAGAATATTCGCAAACGGCACGCGCGCGGCGGGGGCGATGCCGCTGGCGGGGGCGGCGGCTTTGACGCCCAGCCCTTGAAAGCGCACATGGCGCGTGTGAAATTGAAATCCCTGTTTTTCAAAAAACGGACGGCGGGCAACCGGGGTATCGAGGCCCAGGTTGGTCGAGCCCGGCAGCAGGCGCGAACGGAGAGTTTGCAAGCTCTCAGCCCAGAGCGCGGCGCCGATGCCCTGGCGGCGCGAATCCGCCCGCACAATGAGCAGGCCGATAAAACCGAAACGCGCATCGTAGGAGACGATCGACGCAACGCCGACGAGCTGGCCATTGCGTTCGGCGGCGAGGAAGCCGTCGGGGTCGGCGGCCCAAAAAGAATCGGCATCGTGGCGGCCGGGGTTCCAGCCTTCTTTGGCGGCCCAGTCCAGGGCGAGGTCGAGTTCGGGGCGTTCCAGGGCGCGGAAGGAGAGGTCGGGCATGGGGGGAAAGGATGAGTGTGAAGCGTGAAGTGTGAAGTGGAAAGCGTGAAATTCACGCCACGCGAATTATGGTCATTATCGCATTTTGCTGTAAGCGGTAGAGGTGTCGCTTTATACTTCACACTTCACGCTCTACACTCCACACTTCTCGGTTTCCCATGACCCTTTACGCCGTCACATTATCCGCCGCCGCTTTGTTGCTGGTGTTTGGCGCGGCCATGCTCTGGAGCGGGCCGCCGGTCGAGCGCGCGGCGAAGGCGTTTCCCCGGTCGCAGGTGGCCGCCTACGTATTTTTTGGCGCGGGTACGTTGTGGTTTTTGAATTTGCTAAACCATCTGGGCTCGGCGGATTTCGGCGATTACAAGCGGATCTTGGTGGCGGTGTTTGCGGCGATTGGCCTGGGGGCGTTTTTCGTGGCGAAGGATTTTCTAGCGGTGCGTGGGGTGGCGGTGCTGTTACTGCTGGCGGCCCGGCCGGCCTTGGATGCCTCCATGATTTACACGCCGCCGCCGGGAACGCGCGTGTGGTTGAACGCGTTTGTTTACGTCATGATTGTGCTTTCGATTTACCTGGGTGCGGCGCCCTATCACGCGCGGGATATGATTAACTGGCTCTTTGTAAAGCCCGGTCGGGCGCGGGTGCTGGGCGCAGTGTGCGCGGGGTATGGATTGGCGCTCGCGGGGTTGGCGATGTCGTATCAGGGGAAATATTAGTTTCGTCCCCATGCGGGGATCACTCCCGACGCATCACTCCTGGCGACCCCCATGCGGGGGTAACTCCTGTCGCTGCGCGGCTGGTGTATACGTCGCCGGGGTGAACGGCTGGGTGACGTTTCGAGTTTGGGGTTTCGGGCTTTTGCTTCCGACTAGACCCTGTTTTACAACTCACTTCCAAGACGGAACGCTCAAGCTTCCAATTTAACCACGGAGAACACAGAGAACACGGAGAGTTGTGTTTACAAAAAACTTTTCTCCGTGCTCTCCGCTCCCTCTGTGCTTCAATTTTTTAGGGTTTTAAAACACAACCTAGAGCGGTTTAAATTGAAGTGTAGCCGCAGCCTTGGCGGTTTGGACGCCTCTCCGAGGCGTCCGATACCGTGAACGGACGGCTCGGAGAGCCGTCCCTACCTCAAATAAAAACTTGGACCTGGCCACAGTTGCTTTGAAAACGCTCTAGGTTCATCCCCCTAGGCTGGAAGGCGTTGGGCGAGTGATTCGCCGTTGCATTTGCAGGAATGGAGCGATAAGTTGCGCGGCGTAAACTGGCCGCTGTGCTGGTGCTTTTGTTTTCCAACCTCGAAATTGCTCCCGCCCATGCCCGCGCTTCCCACTTTGCCCGATGGTCCCGGGCTCATCTTCGTTTTCTCCGGCCCTTCGGGGAGCGGCAAGACGACGTTGTGCAACGCGCTCATCTCCGCCGTCCCGCGGGCGAAACGCTTGATCACCTGCACCTCGCGCGCGCCGCGCCCAGGCGAACAGGAAGGTGTGGATTACCGGTTTTTGCCGCCCGCGCAGTTTGACGCTGCACTGACCGCGGGGGAATTTTTCGAACACGCGCTGGTGCATGGCAACCATTACGGCTCGCGCCGCCGCGACGTCATCATGCTCATCGACCAGCGGCAGGATGTCGTCTTCAACGTGGACGTGCAAGGCGCGGCGACAATCCGCAAAACGGCCGCCGGGGAACCATTGCTCGCGGGCCGGCTCGTCACCATTTTTGTCGTGCCGCCGCCGATTGCGGAATTGCGCAAGCGCCTGCAAGGGCGCTCCCAAGACCATCCCGAGGAAATCGAAAAACGCCTCCAGGCCGCGGCGGAGGAAATCACCCACTGGAAGGAATTTGATTACATGCTGCCCAGTGGCACGCGCGAAGAGGATATGAACCGCTTGCTGACCATTTATCATTCCGAGCGGCTGCGCGTACGCCCCGGCTCCAAACTCGGCGCGGAGTGGAATTATTCGCCCGCGTCGTGAGCAACGCAATCACCCCGCGGAGAATTTACGGATTGGCGGTGGCTGCGGCGGGATTGTAGTCCTTCCACGCCCATTCGATGGCGTGGGCCATCGTCTGGCCGACGACTTTGGTATCCACGTGGCCGGCACCTTGGGCGAAGACAAACTGGTAGTGGTACCCTTTGGCCTTCAGCGCGGCGGCCATGCGAATGTTCGCGATGACCCAGTTGTGGAAACCGGAAGACGGGGCCGTCGAGCTGTTGTCATTTTGGGCGACTTCCATCCAGATGCGCAGCGGCTTGGCCGGATTGTTCGGCACGAGGTGTTCCGGGTATTCCCACGCGCCGTGCGGATAGTCCGGGGCGGGGGCCTGGATGACGTAGGTTCCGGAATAGGTTATCACGCGGTGATAAAGCTCGGGGTGGAACCACGCCATGGAAAACGCGACCGCGCCGCCGGAGCTTCCGCCCATTGTCGCCCGCGCATTGGGGTCCTTCGTCAGTGTGACGCCCGTTTCCTTGGTCACGCGGGGCAAGACTTCGTTTTCGATGAACTCGGCGTATTTGCCGGAGACGGTGTCGTATTCCAGCCCGCGCTCACTCCCCGGGCCGTCGCCCCCGCCGTGGTTGACCATGATGGCGACCATCACCGGCACCCGCTTGTCGGCAATCAGGTTGTCGAGAATGGTGGGCAATTGCTGCGAATCATTCCGACCGCCCATGGCATCGTGCGTGACGATGAAGGGCGCGGGGGTGCCGGGGACGTATTGGCTGGGAACATACACCCACACATCGCGCGTGGGCGTTTCGCCGCGCAGGCCGGTGTTGGGGTAATACTTGCTGTCGGCGGCGGCCATGGTGAAATGCGTGACTTTGCCCTTGGGCACGTTGTCGCGCGGCGTCTGCTCCGGGGCGTTGGCATACGGCGGCTTGATTTGGAAATCGCCCTCGCCGGAATCGGATTTGAAATCCGGCAAATCAAAGAGCTTGGCGATTTCGGCCTTGTCGGCATCGCTCATCGGCGCGCCGCCACGCCCACCACCCCGGCGAGCACCGGTGGCGCTGGCCGCGGCCGCGGCGGCGGGCGCGCTGGCGGAGGCAGAGCTTGCCGCTGGAGCCGGAGCGGCCACGGCAGAAGAAGAACTTGCAGCCGGAGCGGATGCGGTGGGGGCGGCGTCCGCACCCATGGCAAGAGTGTTTAAGATGAAAAACAAGACGGCGAGGCGTGCGTGCATAGGGCAGGGAATTGCGCAGGCGAAAGCCCGCGATTAACGAAGCAGGGGTGCGAACAGGGGTATCCGGTGGGGATGAAAATAAGGTTCGCGCGGATGCAGGGTCAAGCCGCAATGGGGGCGGCGGCGGGAAGAATGTTACAGTGGGATGGCGGCCATTTTCCGGTTGACGCCATTAGCCCAAGCGGCAAAGTGGGGCCACTATGCGTATCAAATCTACCCCGGTTTCGATGATGAGTCTCATGTTGGCGGCGGTTGCCGTCCTGGCATGTTTCAAGATGAGCAACGCTCTTGCGGCCGATGCGGCGGCACCCGCCACCACCACCACGGCCAAGGCCGCCACTTACACCGTGAACATCAGCCCGGCCAGCAAAGTCGGGCAGAAGGAGACCCTCGTGATTGATCTCGATTCCAAGTCGATCAACGAAATTGCCATCACCATTCCGGGCACACCCGCGCCCCAAAACCAGAATCAAAACGTGGAGGTGGTGGCGCACCTGGAAGGGGAAGGCGAGGTTTTGGCGGTATTCCCCAATGGCGAAATGCAAAAAGGTTCGCTGACGGTGAAGGCTTTCACCGCGACGCAAAACGGGCAGTCCATGCCGGGGCTGCCGGCGGCGGGCGCGAAAATCGTCGCCGAAAAAACAGGCACGGCGACAACCTACACCGTGGACGACAAACCGGCGGGCGCGGACGTGGCGGCGGTTTTGCAAAAGGTACTCACCATGAATGACGGCAAACACACCGACCAGGAAATTTTTGGCCCGCAAAATCCGGTGGCAGTAGGTGCGACGTGGCCGGTGAATTCCGCCAAGATGATGGAAGGCCTGAAGGAAGACTTGGGCGCGGTCACGGGCGTGAACGGGACCATGAAGTTGGACAGCATCACCGGCACCGGGGCCAATCAAGTGGCCACGGTTTCGGGCAATTTCACCATCGAAGGCGTGCAGCCGCCGATGCCTCCGGGCGTCACGATCGACTCATCCGCGTTTGGCGGCGGGCTTTCCGGCTCCGTGCCCGCGACCACCACCTCAGGCACCGCCAAGCTGACGATGACGATGAATGGGAAAATCGCAGCTCACGGCGACATGGGCGGCGCGAGCCTGAAAGTGAACACCACCGTGGACGAGAAGCGGACTGAGACCGTCACGTTCCACTAGGGGTGGGCGCAGATATTGCGGTGGGGAACGGGCTTTTCCAATTGACGCTATGTGCTCATGCGGCACAGTGGGGCGACCATGCGTATCAAATTTACCCCGGTTTCGATGATGAGTCTCATGTTGGCGGCGGTTGCCGTCGCGGCGTGTTTCCAGCTGAGCAATACTTTTGCGGCCGATGCCACGGCACCAGCGGCGGCCACCACGGCCAAGGCCGTAACTTACACCGTGAACCTTAGCCCGCCCAACAAAGTCGGGCAGAAAGCGACCGTGGTAGTTGATCTCGAATACAAATTGGTTAACCATGTTGCCATCACCAGTCCCAACTCACCGCCGCAAAATCAGGATTCCAACACCGAGACAAAAGCGCATTTGGAGGGGGAGGAGGAAGTTTTGGCGGTTTACCCCAATGGAGGCATACAAAAAGCTGCGCTGATCTTGAAAGCGTTCACGGCAACAACAAACGGACGGGCAATGATGGGGTTGCCAGAGGCGGGCGCGAAAATCGTCGCCGATAAATCGGGTAAAACGACGGCATACACCGTGGATGGCCATCCGGCCGGTGCACCGGGGGTGGTTTTATTGCAAATGATATTACCCATGGATGACGGGAAATACACCGATCAGGAAAAGTTTGGTCCGCAGAATCCAGTGGCGGTCGGCGCGACGTGGCCGGTGAACAGTGCCAATATGATGGATGACTTCAAGGACAAACCGGATGGCCCGGTCTCCGGTGTGAATGGGACGATGAAGTTGGACGGCATCACCGGCACCGGGGCCGATCAAGTGGCCACCATTTCCGGAAATATTACCGTTGAAGGCGTGCAGCCGTCGCTGCCTCCGGGCGCCACGATTGACACATCGGTGGTAGCCAGCGCGCTTTCCGGCTCCGTGCCCGCGACGACCACCCAAGGCACCGCCAAAAAAACAATGACGACGAGTGGGAAAATCGCCGCTCACGGTGATACGGGCGGCACGAGCTTTAAATATAATTCCACCGCGGACAAGAAGCAGACCGAAACCATCACGTATCACCAGTAGTGGCGGGGTAGGGCGGCCCCGCCCTACCATATGCCCAAACACAATGCGGGGGGCGCAAATTGCCCGCGCCCGTTTTTTCGCTCCACGCCTACACGCTTTGCGTCATCGTGCAGCCTTGCGGGGTCACGGCGTCGAGCGCGCCCCAGAGGGCCTTAAGCGTGCGTTCCGTGGAGGCGATGATGGCGGCTTCGTCCGCACCGGCGGTTTCCGTCGCCAGCCAGTGGCGCCAAGCGGCGCGGTGGCGCACGTCGGCTTCCTGGTGGACGGAGAAGTATGCGAGCGCCTCGGGTGTCTCGATGTTATAGAATTTGCGCAGGCCGGAGATTTTTTCCGCCGAAATTTCGGGCACCTGGGATTCGTAGGCGTAGAAGGACGCGACGGCCTCGGCCACCGGGGCGCGTTCGGAAACGTCGCGGAAGGTGGTGAGCAGATGCGCGAAGCCGGGGAGCGGCTGGGCGGCGTCGAGCGCGGCGTCCGTCGTGCCGGTGGCGTGGGCGAATTGGCGCCAGAGTTGCGGGTGTGGGGCGGCGGGGTCGAGCTCCTCGGCGAGGTTTTCGGTGACGAGGTCTTCGAGGTTGCCGTCGCAGCGAGCGGCGAGGCGGGTCAAATTCTTCGGGAAGGCGCGGACGTGCTGGTAATACTGC
This sequence comes from Opitutales bacterium, assembly GCA_035485355.1. Classification (GTDB taxonomy): domain Bacteria; phylum Verrucomicrobiota; class Verrucomicrobiia; order Opitutales; family JABDGR01; genus JABDGR01. Next base: position 7,592 of record DATHOB010000196.1, read on the forward strand.
TCGGAGTAGAGGGCGAGCGTCTCGCGGGAAAGCGTGCCGTTGGACCAAGCCTGGTAAAACGGGTGCTTGAGCAGGTGGTATTGCGCGATGAGCTGGTCGAGCGCGGCGAGGAGCGGAGAGGTGTCTTGGGTCATAAAAAAGGAAGGAGGGAGCGGGTCTTAGAATTCACACGAATGTAAGAAACGCAAGCCAAACGGCGGAAAAGCTATTCACATATTCACGCCGCAAAATGTGAATAACTTTCCGGACGATGAGCGGCCATTTGGCGCTGCGTGGGCGCGAACAAAAATCGGGGTCGGCGCCAAAATTTATGTACTATTTGGCCTCGCGCGGGTTCCTATATTTAACGCCATGACATTTTGTGTTGTCTACGGGCCGGGTTCTGGACTATTAGTCCATAACCACCCTGCATAACGCCCATGTCCCAAGCATGGACGGACTTTTGGTATCGAGTTAAAAAATCATTTTATGCGTGTTCAATCCAAGGCAGGGTTTGCTTACGGATGGTTATTCGTGGGGTTGTTGGCGATTGCCGCCGGCGCCGCCATCGGGGTGGGGTATAATCAAATCAACAAATTGCACGCCAGCCTGGCGATGGTCACGGGCCAGGGGCGCAACGGCCCGCATGGGTTAAACGCGAGCAAGGCGCCCATGTCGGGCAAGACAGGCTTGTCGGCGATTCTTTCCATTCCGAACCGGATGGAGCGGCTGAAGGAGTTGCTGGATTCCGCGGAAGGATTAAGCTCGGCGGATTTGCGCGGCTTGCTGGAGAAGCTGGGCCGCCAGCCGATGGATGAGGACAACCGCATGGCGATTTCCATTTTGACCGCGTGCCTCGTGGAAACAGATCCGCAAGGCGCGCTGGCATGGGCGAAGGCGCTGGCGAATAGCGGCGGCCGCGGGCCAATTCTCGATGCGTTGTTCAATGCGTGGTCGAGTTTGGATCCGGCGGGCGCATTTAAGGCCATCGGCCAAATCGACAACGTGGTGATACGCAATGAACTTTACCAAACCACGCTGGCGAACGAAGCCAACACCGACCCCGCCGGCGCGCTGGCCGCATTGGCCAAACTTCCCCCCGGCCCGCAAACCGTGAAATACGAACTGGCGGTTTACATGACTTGGGCGGCAAACGACCCGACGGGGGCGATGTCGGCGGCGTTGGGCATGCCCGCGAACCGCGACCGGGTGTTTGCCATCGAAGATGTGTTGAATGGCTGGGCGGTGACGGACCCGAAAGGCGCGCTGGATTACGTGGCCAGCCTGCCCACCAACAGCATCCGCACCAGCGCCATGCAGGCGGCGGTATCGAACCTCGCCCAACAAGACCCGCAGGCCGCCATTGATTTTGTGAACGGATTGCCCTTTTCCAACGCCCGGACGACCTTGATGAGCGACATTGCCACTGCCTGGGGCAAAAACGACCCGACGGCGGCATTGGCGTTTGTTGATCAATTTCCCTCGTCCTCCACGCATGATTCGGCGATCCAGAGCATTTTGGGGCAAATCGGCCTGTCCGACCCCAAGGCGGCGTTCGCGGACTTGAGCCAGATTTCGGACACCGGCGTGCGTACGCAGACCATGCTGCAAATCGTCAACAATTGGGCGCAAAAGGACATGTCTGGCGCACTGGCTTGGGCGAACAGCCTGCCAGCCGACAGCAACCCCGGCCAGGTGTTGAGCAGTTTAATCAACACCATGGCACTAAGCGACCCGGTGGCGGCGGCGCGCTACGTCAGCTCCCAAGCGGACAACCCCAATTACTCCCAAATGCTGTCGACGGTGGCGAGCACATGGATGGCGGCGGACCCGAAGGCTGCGTTAAATTGGGCGACAAGCCTGCCCGCGGGATCGGTCAGCGACGTGTTGATCGGCCAGATTGTGGCCAACTCGGCGAACCAGGATCCGCAGGCGGCGTGGGCTTATGCGCAGCAGATGGACGATGGGCCGGCGCGTAATACAGCGATTAACGGGATAGTCGGCCGGTGGGCGAGCATGGATGCGGCGAGCGCCGCACCGGTTTTGATGGCCGATTTGGCGAACAACCCGCAGCAGCTCAACCAAGCCATCACGCAGGTTGCCTCGAACTGGCTGCGGCAGGACCAGCAGGCGGCCTCGCAATGGATTGACCAATTGCCCCCGAGCACGGCGCGCGACAACGCGGTAACCCAGTTGGTCTCCCTTGCCATCACTCAGAATCCGGCGTCGGCCTACCAATGGGCGACGACCATTGGCGGGGCCGCCCAGCGCGCGAACGCGATCAACCGGGTCGTCAACCAATGGGCGAGAACGGATCCGGCGGCGGCCACCGCCGCGGTGCAATCGGCCGATGTCACCGACCAGCAGCGGCAAAATATGTTGAACGTCATTCAACAGTTGGCGCCCGCGCCAAACAATTGAGGCCATCCACCCGCACGCGATTGCCACCCCAAACATTTTAATCCCCCCATCCTCATGCGCTCCGGAACCAAAATCATACTGGCCGCCTTCGTGGTGACCGTTGCGGCGGCGGTGCCGCTGGCGATGCAGTGGAGCAAAATCAGCCAACTCAACGCGCAAATTGCCCAGGCGCGGTCGAAGGTGAAAGTATCGGCGCTTAAAAAGATTTCCGGCACGGCGGCTTCGGCGAACAACATGTCGGACTTGGCGCTGATATTGGCAATACCCGACCGGTTGGAACGGCTGCGCAGCCTGATTGATTTTGCCGGGCAGATGGACGCGGCGAATTTGCGCGGGGCGCTGGAGGCTTTGGGCAAATTGCATGCGGACACGGACACGATGCTCGCCATGTCGATCCTGACGGCACGCTTGGTGGAGCTCGACCCGCATGGCGCGCTGGCGTGGGCCAAAACCCTGCCCAAAACCGGCGGCCAGCAAATGATTTTGGAAACGCTGTTCAATTCCTGGTCAAGCGCGGATCCCGCAGCGGCCCTGAAGGCCATCAGCGAGTTTGCGGACGTGAGCCTGCGCAACAGCCTTTTGTCGACGACGTTGACGAACCTCGCGGCGCGCGACCCGGTGGCCGCGCTGGAATACCTGGGCAAACTGCCACCCGGCCAGCAATCAACGAGCTTGCTGAAGGCGGTGTTCACCACATGGGCGAGCACGGATCCGCAAGCCGCCGCCACCGCCGCCTTAGCCATGCCCGCGAGCAAAAACCGGATCACCGCGGTGGAAGACATGTTGCAAGGCTGGGCGGAAATTGATCCGCAGGGCGCATTGACGTGGGCCGCGGCGCTGCCGCCGGGCAGCATCCGCGCGTCGGCGTTGACGGCGGCGCTCAGCAACCTCGCCCAGCAAGACCCCAAGGCCGCGGTGGACTACGTCGGCAAAATCCCGCGTGCGCAAGATCGGAACCAGCTCATGACGGATGTGGCGACAGCATGGGCCGTGAACGACCCGGCGGCGGCGCTCGCGTGGGTGGACGAATTCCCTTCGACGCCCGCGCACGACACCGCCATCAGCGATATTTTGCAGCACTTAAGCCAGAACGACCCGGTGACCGCCGCCGCGGACCTCAGCCAGATTGACAACCAGAGCGTGCGGGAACGCACGATGGCCCAAATCGCCGCGACGTGGGAGCAAGTGGACTTGCCGGCGGCTTTGGAGTGGTCCCTCGCGCAACGCACCTCGGGCCGCATCGCCATGGATATGACGGATACCATCATGCATGATTGGGCGCTGGAAGACCCGGCCGCCACCGCGCAGTATATCGCGAATCTGAAAGACCAACCCAATTACACCAAATATCTCGGCAGTGTGATGGCCAACTGGATGAGTGCGGACGCTCCCTCTGCATTGGCGTGGGCGCAATCTTTGCCGGATCAAATCGGACATGATGAGGTGATGATCACTTACACCATCCAATCCACCAATACGGACCCGGTGGCGGCGTGGAACGCGGCCCAAACCATCGACCTTTCGCCGACCAACAAGAATTACACGATGACCAACGTCATCACCAAGTGGGCCGCGTTGGACCCGGCTTCCGCCGCCGCGAACCTGACCAACACACTGAGCGACAATCCCGATATGTTGAACACGGCCATCACGGAAATATCCAAAAACTGGATTCAGCAGGACCAAACGGCGGCGTCGCAATGGATTGACACCCTGCCGGCCAGTCCCGCACGGGATGGCGCGGTGGCACAACTGGTGACGGTCGCATTGCAAAAAGATCCGTCCTCCGCATTGAATTGGGCCGCGACCATTGGGAATGACAACCAGCGGGCGGACCAAATCAACCGGGTCGTCACGCAATGGGCCCGGACGGATCCGACCGCCGCCACCGCCGCCGTGCAAAACGCCGATGTGACCGACCAGCAGCGGCAAAATATGCTGAGCACAATTCAGCGGCTAAGCAAAGTTACGCCGGCCAAGTAAGCGCGACGGCCATACCGCATTTGTTGGCTCTGCCGGAGATCAAACTTTGGCCGTGGCCGGTTTGGCTTTCGGCAGGAGGCGCAACCACAGGCTGCGCCAGAGGAAGAACAAGAGCACGGCGATGACGAAGTGCGCGGCCACCGTCTGGAGCAAGGCGGGCAAATCCACTTCGCCATCAATACCCAGGGCGAGCACGCCCGGGGTGAGGATGGAGCACCGGGCCAGCGTCTGACTTTCGAAGACGCCGCCTAAAATCAAGGGCAGGATGCAAAGAATAAATAGGGCGAGCGCGCCAAAACTGGCGGCGCGCTGGCGGAAGAAGAGGCGGCAAACTTCCATCAACAGGGTGAAGACCAGGAAGAAGACGAGCAAGTTGCCGACCGCAATCAGGTAAGTTTGCGTGGAGTCGGCGGTGGTGAAATCGAAATACGTGAACAAAACCAGACCGGCCATGATGGAAAAACCCAAGGCCAGCGGCAGAGCGCTGCGCGAAAATACCAGGCGCAAATCGCTTCGGCCCGTTTGCAACGCTTTGATCCGGACTTGTTGGGGGTGCGGGCTGGCCGCGGCCAGCAAAATCATGCCGATGCCAATAGTGGCGATGTGCACAAAGGGCATCATCTCGGTATCATTGGCATTACGGTAATTTTGCTCGTCGAAAATTGCGGGGAAATGCCCACGCCAAATCCCCCACAGCAAGCTGTGTTGCGCGATAAGGAGTATGGCGAAGAGGACGAGCGCCTCCCACCGTTGGAGGAGGGGTTGAAATGGATGGGCGACTTTGCGCGTGACTACACGCCAAAGCAAAACTCCCAGCAAGATTTGCAGCGCGAGACAGAAAATTATTGATGGAATTTCGATGCCGAAAAATGTCGGGTTTGTGGCCCACGGATCCGGCCGACCAGTTGCATCGTGAAGCAAATTATAAATGCCATTAACCGGGAGAAGAAAATTAGTGAGAATAAGCCGCATCTGGGAAATGGGCACGAGGAGCAGTAACGTCAGCAGCAGCATCGCGGAGCCTTCCGATTTGGGCGTGCTCAGGCCGGTCAGCACCGCGAGCAGGCCAAAGAAGAATCCCGTGCTCCACACCAGCACCTGCGTGCCGAGCCAGAAAGTAATGGGCAGGCCGGACATTACTACGATGACCAGACTGAACGCGGCGAGGACTACTGCTGCGTAAGTTTCGCGCAGCGCGGGGCCAAACCAATAGCCCAGTACCAGATTCGCGGGCTTAAGCGGCGTCAGCCGGTTGCTATCCCACAGGCCGGCTTTGCGGTCCTCAAACAACATGCGGGAGATGCGGCAAAAACCAGCGATGGGCAAAATGATAATTTCCAGCGCGAGAATCCAACCATAATATACCTTGCCGATTTGGTCGATTGATTGGTAGCCACCTAAAATGGTCAACCCCATCATGTAGGCGATGAGGCGGACGACGAAGCTCAACCCAATTAGCGCGGCAATGGCCATCGCCGCGAACACGCCGGCGCGGTGGACGAGGCGTTTCTGAGTGAGGAAGATGGGGTTTTCGAACAGGGTCACATCAGCTCCTTGGCTCCGGATTGCAGGAAAATCTGCTCCAAATCGTCATCGAGGTTGCGCCATTCGGTGACGCGGACGCGTTGCTCGATCAAAGTCTTGAGCAATTCGTCGAGCGCGTCGCCCTCGCCAGCGAAATCAAAGGTTGCGCCCTCAGCGGAGGTGACGAGGGATTTCACACCGGCATAAACTTGCAGCACCGGTGTGCCCGGCGGATGGTTCGTTCGCCATTTGACAGAGAGGCGGCGGCGCGTCACTTTCTGCCCGAGTTCGGCAATAGTGCCGGACATGACCATCCTGCCCCGCTCCATGATGGCCGCATGGTTGCAGAAACCGGAAAGCTCGGTGAGGATGTGCGAGGAAATGACCACGGCCTTGCCCGCCGCGCGCAGTTGGAGCAGGAGATTGCGCAATTCAATGCGCCCGTGCGGATCGAGGCCACTGGCCGGCTCGTCGAGGAGCAACACCTGTGGATCGGGAATGAGGGTCTTGGCCAGGACGAGGCGCTGCCGCATGCCGCGGGAAAGTTCCGCGCAGAGGGCGTCCCGTTTTTCGGTGAGCATGGTGAGCTGCAGGCATTCGTCGATGCGCGCTGCGCGGTTGGGCACTTCGCTGGCGCGGGCAAAATGGTCCAAAAACTCTGTGGCGGTGAGGCGCTCGTACACCGGGCAAAAGTCGGGCATGAAGCCCAGATGGCGCTTCAATTCATGGGGCTGAAGCGCGAGGTCAAAGCCCGCCACGCGCACCGTGCCGTGCGTGTATTCCTGCAAACCGCAAATGGCGCGCATGGTCGTCGTCTTGCCGGCGCCGTTGGGGCCAATCAGCCCGCAAACCTCACCCGCCGCTACCATGAGGGAAAGGTCATTGACCGCAATGACCGCAGGAAAATCCACACGGAGGTTTTCTATCGAAAGCAGCGGGGCAGCCACCCCGCCAAACTAGATGCCGAACCCAGGAAGGCAATAGGTAATTATCGCAGCCGAAAGGATAATGCCGGAAATAAAACGAACCCCTGGCGCGAGCCCCCGCCACAATTACATATCGAAAGTGAGGGTGCGGCCGTCCGGCAGGGAGATGGAGACTTTGTCGTCCGCTTCCTTAACAACCACGGTGTCATATTTTTCACCGTAGGCGGAAGTGAGGGGTTTGATGAAAGAATCGCCCCCTTTGCCCAAAAGATTTTGATAGGTGGCCTGGTGCATATTCTGCGCGAGCATGTAGGCTTGGGCGGCAAAGGCGATTTCTTTGAGGTTGGCCATCACCAGCTTGTCTTTTTGCAAGCGGGTGACTTGGGCGAGTTCCTCGGGGCCGGGGTGCTTGGCGGCGTAGGCGCCATCCAGGCCGAGGCCGATAAATTTGAGCTGGCCACCGTTGTCCGGAGAAAAGCGCATCGCCACACTGTCGACGGAATTGCCCAAGGGCAGGAGGAGCTTTTCGCCATTGGCGAGGTCTAGCGCCTGCATAATGCAAAGAGGTTTGCCATCGGCGGCAATGACGGCGATTTCGTTGGCCTGAGGGGTGGCCTTGGCGAACAAGGGGTTGGACTGCAGGAGTTTGATGACTTTGGCGTAATCGGCCGGGTCGGTACTGAACGTCATCGCGTTGGTCACGGCGCCTTTGTCATCCAGCAAAGCCCAAGTGCCCAGCAATTGCTTGTCCACCGCGGAACCCGGTACGACAGCGATATGGACGGCAGCGGTCGAGTGCGACGCATCAATCATGGCCACGGGCGCGGATTGCGCGTGGACAGAGAGTGCGGCACTTAGCCAGATGGCGGCAGCAATGGTAGGTGCCCGGAGCTGGAGGTGGGCGGTAAAGTCGCTGCGTTTCATTGGATCAGGAAACTATCATCCCGCACGGAAATGGCAAGATTTTAATGCCTGCCAACGAGGGATTTACATCAAACCAACGCGGTTAACCGGTGCAAAGAATTGTCCATCATGCCGCCGATGCGTCTGGTCCCGATTTGGCGGAGGATGAACTTTTTCAAAAAATTGCCGGGCCACTGGCGGGAAATCAGGCGCACGCGGGTGCCGCCGTTGGGGGTGGGCGCCAATTCCAGATGCGATTCGGTGCGCACGGACATTTGCCCGGCGGGCTGGCCGTCGACGAGTTCGCGGTCATGCCGCCAGGCGAGTCGGCGCGGCGGTTTGTAAAGGATGACGGTTTGGTCGATGGTGAAGGTATGCTTGCCCCATTTGCCGCCCATGCGCTGCTGCCGACCTAGGCCGGAACCGTGGATAACCTCGGCTGTCTCGATGCCGGAAAACCATTCCGGCATCCGTGGGGCGGATTCGACGACCACCCACACGCGCTCGGGCGGCGCGGGGAGGAATTGCTCGCGGGTGACTTCGATCATGGAGATGCGCGAGCTTGAGACAGAATTAACAAAATTTACAGAAGTATTCGCGAGCAACCGCAGAATTTTCATTCTGTATATCCCTTGGATTCTAGCCAATATGGGTTGGTCATGCCCGCTGACCCCTTTGCCTTCTACACCGCGCTGGCGGTGTGTCCGTCGTTTGCGGATGTGACGCGGCCGGAGGTTTACCGGCGGCTGCCGGATGACTGGGTGATTGTCATCGGCGATGTCGAGGGCTCGACGGCGGCGATTGCGCGCGGGCAATACAAGGATGTGAACCTCGTCGGCAGCTCGCTGCTGGTGGCGTCGTTCAACGCGCTGGCGCGCGCGGATATCCCGTTTGTGTTTGGCGGCGATGGCGCGACGCTGGCGCTACCGGAGAGTGAACTTGCGCGGGTGCGCCCGGCATTTTTGGCAACCCGGCGGATGGCGCGCGACGGTTTTGATTTGGATTTGCGCATTGGTGTGGTGCCGGTGCGGGATGTCCGCGCGGCGGGCGAGGATGTCGCCATTGCGCGGGTGCGGTTGTCGGACAATTTTGCGTTGGCGGCCTTTTGGGGTGGCGGGTTGGCGTGGGCGGAGAAAACGGTGAAGGACGCGCAGGCGGGCGCGGCCTACCGCATCGAAGAATATGCCGCGCCGACGGCGGAAACATTTGTCGGCCTCGAATGCCGGTGGCGCGGGGTGCCGAGCGAAAAGGGCGAGACGCTCGCGCTGTTGGTGCAGGCCACGTCGCCGCAGGATGCCGAGAATGTGCGGATTTATGTTTCCGTGGTGAAAAAGCTGGTGGAAATCTTTGGCGAGGAGGCGGGGCATCCCGTGGCGGTGAAGGAATTGCAACTGGCGGGCGATCCGAGCGCGGCGGAACGCGAGACACGTGTGCACCGCAGCCAGGCGGGCGCGGTGGCGAAAAAATTATTTCAATGGCGCGTGCGCTGCATCAGCGCGCTCGGCAGCTTTTTCATGCGGCATAAAATGAAAATCGGCGAGGTGGACTGGAGCCGCTACACGCAGGATGTCGTGCGCAACAGCGATTTTCGCAAATTCGACGGCACGCTGCGCATGGTGCTCTCCGCGAGCGAGGCGCAACGCGAACAATTGGAGGCTTGGCTGGAAGCGCGGCACCGTGCGGGGGAGCTGGCTTACGGCCTCCACATCGCGAAGGAAGCGTTGGTGACGTGCCTGATCTTCGAGCGCGCGGGCAACCATCTGCATTTCATTGACGGCGCTGGCGGTGGTTATGCGCTGGCCGCGCGGGATTTGAAGGCGCGATTGGCGGCGGGAAAGTCGGCGCGGTAAATTTTACAACCGGTCCTGCAAGACGGATTCGCCAACGGGCACGGAATGCGCGAAGCGTTCAAGAATTTCACCCAGGAGATAGATGGAGCCGGTGGCGACAATCGTTTCGCCGGGGCCGCCCAGCGCGCATTCTCCGCGGGCGGGAAAAATTTCCGCAACTTGGCCAAAGCGCACCTGACCGTTAAAATCTGTGGGAATGTATTGCACTAGTTCTTCCAGCGGCGTGGCGCGGGGTTGCGCGGGTTGGAGTAGAATGATTTCGCGGGCATGGCGCGCGGCGACGGCCAGCAAGGCGCGGGCGCGGTAATCCCCCAGCGCACCGACGAGCAAGATGGGCGCGCGGCCGGTTTCCGTGCGCAAGCGGGAAAGATTTTCATCGAGGGTCTGCGCGCCTTCGGCATTGTGCGAGGCGTCGAGTATCAACGTCCGATTTTGCGCGAGCGGAAATTTTTGCCAGCGCGCGGGCCAGTCCACCTCGGCCAGCGCGGCGGCGATGCTGGCGACGTTGACGGGCAGATATTTTTCGAGCACCCGCACGGCGAGCGTTGCGGTGGCGGCATTGACGCGCTGGTGCGACCCGGCCAGGCGCGTAGCGGGATATTTTTCCACATCGTCGCCAAAAACCTCGCGCACGCTGTGCACCGGCGCGGCGTGCGCACCGGCCACTTCGCGGATGACGGCTTCGGCCTCCGCCGGCAGGCGGCCAATGACGACCGGCACGCCGGGCTTAATGATGCCGGCTTTTTCGCGGGTGATTTTTTCCAGCGTGTGGCCGAGGAATTCCAGGTGGTCCA
>DATHOB010000197.1:0-12556 GCA_035485355.1 Opitutales bacterium
CTGGTGCTCAATACCTGCAATCGCGTGGAACTCTACGGTGTAGCGAAATCGGCCGACGAGGCGGCGGCGATGCGGGCTAAGTTACTGGAAGAAATCAGCCGGCTGCACATGCTCGAACCCGGCGAGGTCGAACCCTACACCTTTTTCAAACAGCGGGCGGAAGTGGTCGAGCACGTTTTCGGCGTGGCCGCGGGGTTGGATTCGCAAATGCTGGGCGAGACGGAAATTCTCGGTCAGGTGAAGGATTCCTACGCGGATGCCATGCAACGTGGCACCGCGGGGCCGGTGCTCAACCGCGTATTTCAAAAATGTTTTCAAGCGGCAAAATGGGCGCGCACCAACACCGTCATCGGGCGCGGGGCCGTGAGTGTGGGCTCCGTATCCGTTGAGCTCGCGACCCGCATGTTTGGCGGGCTGGAACGCAGCCGCGTGCTGCTCATCGGCGCGGGTGAAGTTGGTCAAGGTGTTTTGCAATCGCTGCGCACCCGCGGGGCGCGGGACGTGACCATCACCAGCCGGACGTTGGTGCATGCCTTTGAATTGGCAATGAAGTTCGAATGTGTGGCGGTGGAGTTAAACCGCGTGCCAGAGTTGCTCGCGCGCGCGGATATCGTGCTCTGTGCGATGAGCAGTGAAACGCCGGTGGTGACCCGCGCGCAATTGGCGGAGGCGGTGCGCCGCCGCGCGGGCGTGCCGCTCTTCGTGATTGATCTGGCCGTGCCGCGCAATGTCGAGCCCACGGCGGCGGGATTGGAAAATATTTTCCTCTACAATCTCGACGACCTTGCGGCCATTGCCAACGAAAACCTAAAAAGTCGCGAGGCGGCGGTGACAGCCTGCCGTGAAACGCTCACAGACAAGGCGCGGCAGGTATGGGAATCGCTACGGGGGCGGTGAACGGAACTTTACTGCGTCACTGTTTTATCCTGCGTGACCCGCGGTTTTGATTTTTCTGGAAAAACAAATTGGCCGGAAAGTTCGGGATAGATTTTAAAAAATTGCTCGGCCGAAAGAGAAGAAAAATCGACAAAACTCCACGTCTTGGCGGAGTCCTCGGAAAAGGCCAGCATGTTGGAATCCATAGCCATCTGGCCGCCCTCAGCTTTCAGGACGATTTCTTCCGGCACCAAGGAAACTGTCAAACTGCCGATTTTCTGCAAAGGTGCGGGATCGCCAATGGTGATGTGGTCGTACTTGATGCCTTGTTCACGCAATTGCTTGAGTGCTTGCGTCATGCCGGTAACAACGGCGTCTTTGCCGCCCATTAGGTCAACCACCCGCTTTTGCGTGTGAGAGAGCAAAGTGGCAAAATCACCATCTACGGTGGCTTTGGCACAGATTTGGGCTTCCTGCTTTATCCGGGCAATGGGATCATCACGGTTCAATAATATAACCGCCGCGATGACAATTATCAGCAGCAAGCTGAGAAAGATGATGGATTTAGCACGGGACATGAAGAGATTGGGACTATTTTGTAAACGAATACGCAGGAATAATCTATTGCATAACAGACGAAAAGAACCACGCGAAGATATTAATTTTGGCTTGCGTAAATGATGTAGTTTTGGCTTTTATCTTTACTATCCGACCCAAGATACCAAACAAAGCACAGTAAAACACTAAAGGACTGCCTTCCATGAATATCTATCCCAGTATCGTCGCCACCGTTGGAAACACGCCGTTGGTGCGTTTGAACAAACTTTCGGCCGGATTACCGGGCGAAGTCATTGTGAAGTGCGAATTTTTCAATCCGTTGTCGTCGGTCAAAGACCGCATTGGACGCGCGATGATTGAGGCTGCGGAAAAAGATGGTCGCCTCAAGGCGGGTATGACCATCATCGAGCCGACATCCGGCAACACCGGCATTGCGCTGGCGTTTGTCGCCGCCGCGAAGGGTTACAAAATTATTTTGACGATGCCGGAAACGATGTCGATGGAGCGCCGCGTGTTGCTGCGCATGTTGGGCGCGGAAATCGTGCTGACGCCCGGGCCCGCTGGCATGCGAGGCGCGATTGAAAAAGCCAACACCATCCTCGCCGAACACGGCGCGAAGGGCTTCATGCCGCAGCAATTTGACAACCCGGCCAACCCGGCCATCCACCGCGCAACGACCGCGGAAGAAATCTGGCGCGACACTGAGGGCCAGATCGACATTTTCATCGCTGGCGTGGGCACTGGGGGCACCATCACCGGTGTGTCTGAAGTCATCAAGCAGCGCAAGAAACTCATTTCCATCGCTATTGAGCCGACCAACAGCCCGGTCATATCCGGCGGCAAACCCGGCCCGCATAAAATCCAGGGCATCGGCGCGGGCTTTATTCCGAAAAATCTCAATACGTCCATTCTCGACGAAACCATCCAGGTGACCAATGAGGACGCCTTTGCGACGGCGCAACGTCTTTCCGTCGAAGAAGGCCTGTGCGTGGGCATTTCCAGCGGCGCGACCATCTGGGCGGCGCTGGAAGTCGCCAAACGGCCCAGCTCAGCGGGGAAGAAAATCGTCGTCATCGCGGCGAGCGCCGGTGAACGCTACATCTCGACCGCGTTGGCCGAGAAAGCCCGCACCGAAATGGCGGCGGCAACAGCGAGCTAAACCGTCTTCCTCACTTGGCTGCGCCGCCAGTCGGCGTTGTCATCATCGCTGCGGCTTTTTCCAATAGTGCCGCCAACTGCTGCGGGTGCGACCATTGGGCATTGTGATCGCTATCCAGCGTCATCATGTTCCAACCGCGGGCTGCGGCGCGGTCATAAAACGGCGCGAACGTCAGCGTGAATTGCACGTAGGTGGCGGGGATTTTTTTTACGGCGTCCTGGTTTTTCAACACAATCGGCTGGCTGAAAGTTTTGGGCGGCATCGGCACATCGTGCGGGAGCGGCCTGTCGGTGACATCAAAGTTGTTGTAAAGGATATAGCCATCGCGGTCGGTATTCAGGCGAAGGCTGTTGCTGACTGCGCCGTGGGCGGCGGTGTTGAAGCTTTCGCCATTCTCCGGCAAGAGCGCATCCAGATATATCAGGCACTTGATCCGGTCGGGCACGCGATCAGCCACACCGGTGATGACCATTCCGCCATAACTGTGACCGACCAGCACAACGTCGTGCAGATTTTCCCAGAGAATAACGTTGGTGATATCCGTGATGTGGGTGTCCAAGTCAATGTCGAGCGAAGTGAGGTTGGATTTCTCCCCTTGGCCGGTGAGGGTTGGGCGGTAAACCTTGTTGCCATCGGCGGTGAGCAAATCGTCCACCTCCTTAAATGCCCAGCCCCCACCCCATGCGCCATGGACGATGACGTAGGTGTCTTTGGGGGGAGTGGCCGCGCAACCAACAAAACCGCTGGCGAGGAAAAATAAAAATAAAAGGCGAAGGGCAATTTTCATAAGTTAAAACACCCTCACTTTAACTCCGCCAGCTGCTTTCTGCAAAATAAACTTTACGGGCCCGACGCCGCGGACGGAACAGTGGCCTCCGCCGCCTTGGCCGCAATTTGCTTAACCATGTCCAGTTTGATTTGCAGTGTATCCTGCCCGGTCTTGCGGTCGAGCAGGGCTTGGGTGGCGCCGGCGGCGTCGGTCTTGGCCCATTCGGATACGATGTTTTGAATGAGTGTGCCCCGGATGGTGGGGTCGGCCATCGTGTCGGCCCAGGCGACGGCACTCTTCGGGTCGTTTTCCACGACTGCGGACACCAACGCCACCACCGCACTGTCCCGCGTATTGCCCGCGGGCAATGTGTTAGCCCATTGGGAGGCCGCCTGCGGGTCTTGCATGACCCAACTGCCCATGATGCTGCCGGTGGTGTTATTGGGATCGATGGAAGTTTCCGGTAAAGGCGCTTGGGAAAGCAAAGTGGCGGCTTTGGCGGGGTCGCTCGCACTCAAAGTTTTGAGTATGTTGCGCAAGGTGTGATTGCGAGTGCCAACCTGGTCGTCGGCAATTTTTTGGGCGGCATCCCACGCGGCTTGCGGATCAACACTGGCGAGTGCTGAAGCAGCTTTGTATAATGCGGCGTTGCGGTCATCCCCCGGTGGCAAGGCGAGCGCCGCCGCAAGGCCTGCCCGCAGATTGAGGGTGGAATTGTTGGGGCCATCCGGACTGTCTGCCACGGGCGGCGTGGGGGTGGTGACCAGCTGGATGCCCGATTTTAATTTCTGGACGGTGGCGGTTGGCGCATTCGCGGTCGCCGCCGTCAATTGATTTTTCAGCGCCACGATGCTGCCCGTCAATTGCGTCTTCATCGCGTCAATTTTGCTATCGGATTCGGAAATTTTGGATTCCAAATGCGCTGTCCAAAAACCAAAGCCCACCACCAGCAAGAACAAACCGACGACAAGGGGAGTGGATTTCATGGGATAAAACAGTTAAACATCCGGCAGGTTATGGTCGGATAATTTACTGCAAATCACCCATGAGTCAATCCCGGCCCGGCCAAAACATAATCGGCAATCCAGCTTCGAAAAAGCCATTGCCTGCGAGAACCAATTCACGCATTTTGGCAGCAAGCTCACTACCCCGGGAAATTTTATGCAGCGAACCACCCCCATGATTTTGGCGGCGATGTTACTTTTCGCTTGCCCGCAAATTTTTGCGCAGACAGCTCCGGCTGTGCCTGCGGCGTCTGCAACTTCTGCGGTTGCTCCGGCAGCGTCGGGCACAACCGCCACTTCCCGCGCCCCCCGGCGCGGCGGGCGCGGGCCGGCGCAAACGCCCATCGGCGTCACCGCCGATCACGCCGATTGGAATTATGTTCCGGGCGAAACGGTGAAGTTCAGCGTCACAGCCAAGGCGGGCACCACGACCAACTACTCCATCGGGCCGGAAATGATGCCCGCCGAATCCAAAAGCGCCATTGTTCCGGAAAACGGAACGCTGGTGCTCGACGGAGGCACCATGAACGCACCCGGCTTTCTGCGCTGTATTGTGACGGCGCCAGGTTACGCCCGCGGGCTGGCGACCGCCGCGTTTTCCCCAGAAAAAATCTCGCCCACGCAAACCGAGCCGAAGGACTTCGACGCCTTCTGGGCCAAGGCCAAGACAGAACTCGCCGCGGTGCCGATGGACCCGAAGCTGACGCCTCTGCCGCAACTTTCCACTGACAAGGCGGATGCGTTTGAAATCGACCTGCAGAACATCGGCACTCCGCCCGAAAAAACGAGCCGGTTCTACGGGCTCCTCTATGTGCCGAAGGGTGACGGCCCCTTTCCCGCAATGATGTCGCCCCCCGGCGCGGGTGTGCGCGGGCCGGATAAGGACATCTGGAACTGGACTGACCGCGGCTTCATCGTCCTGTATGTGAGCATTTTTGACCAGCCGGTCGCACCGCTGCCAGTGGATCCGTCGGCGGCGAAAATTTCCGGCAATTATCCGAACGATGGACTCGACAGCCCCGATCATTATTTTTTCCGCCGCGTGCTCATGGGCTGTGTTCGCGCCGACGATTATCTGGTGTCGCTGCCGAAGTGGGACCACAAGAACCTCATCGCCTACGGTGGCAGCCAAGGCGGCTACCTCTCCATCACCACCACGGCGCTCGACCCGCGCGTGACGGCGACCTGCCCCTCCTACCCCGCCTATGGCGACGAGACGGGCTACCTGCACAACCGCCCCGCAGGCTGGCCGGCGATGAAGTTCGCCGACCTGAGCGACCCGCAGCGCGACGCCAAAATTGCGACCACGGCGTATTTCGACGCAGTGAATTTCGCCCGGCGCATCAAAGTCCCCGGCCATTACGCCTGGGGCTATAACGACGAAACCTGCCCGCCGGATTCAACTTTTTCCATTTACAATGTCATCACCGCGGCCAAAGTCCTGAAAATCTACAAAGAACTCGGCCACGGTCGCATCCCCGCCGTGACGGACGACGAACACGATTGGGTCATGGCGCAAGTGGGGAAGAAATAAGGACGCAGCTTTCTCATCCTCACTATGCCCAAAGCCGCATCCAAGATTTGTTTCAAAGCCAAACTCCTCCAGCCGGCGGAGGCGGCGAAGGGTGCTGCGTGGACTTTTCTTGTCCTGCCCAAGGAGGCGAGCGCGAAGCTGCCGACGCGGGGCATGACGACCATCGAGGGCACGATTAATGACGCGGCCTTTTGCGCCAATGTCGCGCCGGATGGCCAAAATAGCCACTGGCTCAAAGTGGATAAGAAGCTGGGCAAAGCGGCGGGCGTGGAGGCGGGCGACACTGTCACGCTCGAGATTGCGCCGTCGGAAAAGGTGTTGGAGCCGGAGGTGCCGACGGATTGGAAAAAAATGCTCGGGGCCAGCCCGAAGGCCAAGGCGGCGTGGGCAGACATCACGCCCAACGCGCGCCGGGATTGGATGCAATGGCTCTCCACCGCAAAGCAGACGGAGACACGCGTGAAACGCCTCGCGAAAGCCGAATCCATGCTCTCCGGCGGGAAGCGGCGCATCTGCTGCTTCGACCGCTCGGGATATTACGACAAAAGCATGAGCGCGCCCAAAGCGGCGGAGTAATTACTCATCCCGTTGGCCGTTCCGCCAATGAGTTGTTTGGTCAAATATCGGCTTCAGTAATTTCCGTCACACGCACTTCCCGCGCGGCATGATCCGCCCGGAAGGCCAGCGCATATTTGCCGATGATTTTGATTTGCAGATCACGACCATCCTCGTCCCGATCCTGAAAATCACCCTCCTGAAAAGGATCCACAGCAAGGTGGTCCAGAAACATCAATATCCGTTTGCGCTCGCGGCGGCTGGGCTTGTCCATCCGCAATACTTCGCGAGACACCATGACCCGATAGACGGCCATGGGTCATTTTGCCCAATGGGCTTTGAGTTGCTTGAGTGAAACCCACCCCTTCGCGCGGGCTTTGCGCCGGGTAGAATTGCGCCGCGAGGCGCGCAGGCGTTTCATGTGGGCAAGATATGCGGCCAACTCGTCCTGCTTGGTAACGGGCAGGCGCGTCAACTCCGCTTTGATTTGGCTTACCGACATGAAAAAAGGCTAAACCCGAAAACCAGCCATGGCAAGTTTTTAGCCGAGTGCGTCATCGGAAAATCGTTGACGTAAAACTTAAACCACCGGTTTGGGCCGGCGATACCAAAACGCGCAGAGGCGTTTGCTGCGGACGGACATGGGGCAGAGGGTCATCATCACCAGCAGGCCGAGGAGCTGCGCCGGGGAATACCACTGCATCTTGCGCGCGGAGGTAAGCACGCGGGGGCTTTCAACAATGCGAAAAGTGCGGCCCTGGCGCCGCGCCCAGCGGGTGTAGGCGTGGGAAAAAAACACTTCCTCGCCCGCGTAAACTTTCAACGAGAAACCGCCGACGGCCTCAAAACCCTCGCGCGTGCAATACACAAAGCTGCCCGCCGCCCACTGCAACTTGCGCGAAACCCACGTCCAGATATTCACCACCCGCTGGTAGCGCGGGGCAAGAATTTGGTCCATCTCCATCAGCGCGCCGCCGCCGGCGATGTGGCCAGAACGCAAATTTTCAATCGCGCGCACGAGCAAACCCGCCGGGAGCAACGTGTCGGCATCCAAAAACACGAACCACGCGCCCTGCGCGGCCTTGGCCCCGGCGTTGCGCGCGCGGGAAATTTGGTTGATCGGCTCGAAGACAACGCGCGCGCCATTTTCCTGGGCCACCGCGGCGGTACGGTCGGTCGAATTATTGTCCACGACGACGACCTCGCCCGGTTCCGGCACCATCGCCATCGCGGCCTTGACCGAGGCGAGCGTGCCGGGCAAGTGCGTCTCCTCGTTGTAAGCGGGGATGATGATGGAGTATTGCACGGCCATAAAATCGTAATGCGGAATTCGGAAAGCGGAAATTTTCTCAACTATACTCAAAAATGAATAGGGATATTTCCGCGTTCAACATTCACCCTTCAAATTTTCATCACACCCACTCGCGATGCCGCCAAGACAGCGCGTGGGCGAGGTCGCGCGCAAAGAACGGGCCGCGGTAAACCATCCCGGTGTAGAGTTGGATGAGCGCCGCGCCGTTGTCCATCAGGCGGTGGGCGTCGGCAGGCTGCATCACGCCACCGCAACCGATGATGGGCAACTTGCCCTTGGTGGCCAGGGAGATGAAACGGACGATTTCGACCACGCGCGGATGCAACGGACGGCCACTGAGGCCGCCAGCCTCGGCTGCACCCACAATACCCGGCCGCGCGAGGGTGGTGTTCGTGGCGATAATGCCTTCAATCTCATGCTCGGCGACGGTGGTGAGCAATTCGTCGATTTCCGCGAAAGTGAGGTCGGGCGCGATTTTGAGCAGGAGCGGCGCGGGGCGCGTGCCGAGCTTACGGGCGCGGTCGCGCGCGCTTTTGCGCATGAGTTTGAGCAGGCCGGGAAGGAATTCACTCGTTTGCAGGCGGCGCAGCTCCGGCGTGTTCGGGCTGGAGACATTGATGACGAAATAATCCGCGTGGTCGGCCAGAAGATTGAAGGACGCAAGGTAATCGTTCGCAGCTTGCTCCAGCGGAATAGCCTTGGATTTGCCGAGATTGACGCCGAGGGGAATGGAACGCGACTTGGCCGGGAAGTGCGCGAGGCGCTGGGCGATGGCCTCGGCGCCATCATTGGGGAAACCGAGGCGGTTGATCAAGGCCTCGTGCTCCGGCAGGCGGAACATGCGTGGGCGGGCGTTGCCGGGCTGGGCATGGAGCGTGACCGTGCCGATTTCGACGTGGCCGAAGCCCAGTGCCGGGGCAGCCCGCCAACCGATGGCGTTTTTATCGAACCCGGCGGCCAAGCCGACGGCGTTCGGAAATTTCAGGTCGAAGAGTTCGATGGGCTTGGCCCCGTGGACACGGTTGCCCCAGGCCAGCAGCGAGCAAAGCGGTGCGAAACGCGAGAGCGTCTGCATTGCGAGGAGCGCTTGTTCGTGGGACTTTTCGGCATCCTGGCTAAAGAGCCGGGGACGCACGAGCTTTTCGTAAATGACACCCATAAATGAACAACTGTAGGACGGCGAAGACCGTTTGGCAACAACGACCGCGCGGAACCCGGACGGGTTGGCCATGTCCCAAAATTGTCGCATTTCCCCTCTAGCGTAGGCCCTTCCCCCGCCCCCGTCATAAAAATATTTCATTCTACTGGTTGACAAAGGCCGGGGGATGTATTTGTGGGAACTCAGCAATCATGCCAAAACCTTCCCCAAAACTTGAGTGGTGCGTCGTGCGTCTGGGCGACGACCTGAACTGGTGGGTCGCTGAAATCAGCGATTCCGTGCACTGGGACGTTGACGGCCTGTCCATCATCGACCCGCGCCAACTGGCGCACATTCTCGACCTGCTCGACCCGCTGCGCGACTACGGGTTCCAGCCCGACATCTTTGACGCAGCCTTCATCCCCTTTTCCATCAAGGAAACTTTGCCCGACAGCAAGGTGAAGCTCGTGCGCGCCTTTGAGTCGCTGCTGGAGTCGGAGGAAAAGCTCTTTGCCCTGCCCGACCAGATTGACGAGGAAAAAGGCCCCTACGCGGATTTCCTCGACCATATCACGAAGCTGCGCGTCAAGTTCCTCAATGATGCGATTGAACTGGAGAAGCATTTGACGGTGGACGACCTCGAAGAGGAAATCCGCGAGGACCACCACAATGCGTTCCTCGAAGGCCGCGCACTGCACGCTTTCCAAGAAATGACGGATATTCTCGAATACGTGCCGCGCGGCTTTGAAGTGGACGAGGATACCGAAGGTGCCGATGAACCGGCGGACAAGGAAGAAAAAGAAGAATCCGCCGCCGAGGACTTCCCCGAAATCGATGACGAAAACATCGAAGAGGACGAAACCATGAAGTGGGACGAGGAAGAAAAGGACAAAGAAGAAGATGAGACCAAGGAAAAACCCGAGGGCGAACCCGAAGATCTCGACGCGCTCGATGATGAAGAAGATGACGACGATGAGGATGAGGACGACGATGACGACGACGATGATGACGGCGAAAAACGCAAATCCAGTTCCAAACGCCCCGCACCCAAAAAAGGCGGGAAAAAGAAGTAATTGCGCTTGGGACAGGATTGGGCAGTTTGCGCCAAATTCATCGTAATTGAGCCAATAATTGTGCCATCGTGGCACAGTTTAGCTCAATAATGTTGTCACATAAAACGGATTGATTGCGTTATTATATTCTAGCCATCAATGACTTAGGATTGAAACGAGATAGAAGGCACGGCCATTGCTCGGGGTGCTGTCAAATGAGCAGAATTATTGGCATCGATCTTGGAACTACCAACTCTTGCGTCGCCGTCATGGAAGGCGGAGAGCCGGTGGTCATCCCCAACAGTGAGGGCGCGCGCACCACGCCGTCCGTCGTCGGCTTCGCCAAAAATGGCGAGCGCCTCGTCGGCCAGGCCGCGAAGCGCCAGGCCGTGACGAACCCGCGCAACACCGTGTTCTCGGCGAAACGCCTCATCGGGCGCAAATTTTCCGAAGTGGCGGAAGAAATCAAGCGCCTGCCGTATAAAGTCGTCGAAGGCAAAAATGGCGGCGCAGCGATCGAACTCGAAGTCAACGGCAAGACGGAGCGCTACGCGCCCGAACAAATTTCCGCGATGGTCCTCGCGAAGCTGAAAGCCGACGCCGAAGCCTACCTCGGCGAAAAAATTGGCAAAGCGGTCATCACCGTCCCCGCCTATTTCAACGATGCCCAGCGTCAGGCCACCAAAGACGCCGGCACCATTGCCGGACTCGAAGTCGTCCGCATCATCAATGAGCCCACCGCCGCGGCCCTCGCCTACGGTCTCGACAAGAAAAAGGACGAGAGCATTGCCGTTTACGACCTAGGTGGCGGCACTTATGACATTTCCATTCTCGACATCGGTGACGGCGTGTTTGAAGTCAAAGCCACGAATGGCGACACGCACCTCGGTGGCGACAACTGGGACGAGACCTTGATTGACTGGCTCGTCGCAGAATTCAAAAAGAGCAACGGAATTGACCTGCGCGCCGACCCGATGGCGCTGCAACGCCTCAAGGAAGAAGCGGAAAAAGCCAAGATCGCCCTTTCCTCCGCGCAGAGCACCGACATCAACCTGCCGTTCATCACCGCGGACGCCAGTGGCCCGAAGCACCTGAACATGCAGCTCACGCGCTCGAAGCTCGAGCAGCTTTGCGAAAGTCTGGCCCAGCGCACCATCAAACCTTTTGAGGCGTGCCTGAAGGACGCCGACGTGAAGACCTCCGACATTGACGAACTCGTTCTCGTCGGCGGGATGACGCGCATGCCGAAGATTGTGGACATCGCGCGCAGCCTCACCGGCAAGCAGCCGCACCAAGGCGTGAACCCGGATGAAGTCGTCGCCATTGGCGCAGCGGTGCAAGCGGGTGTGCTCAAAGGCGAAGTGCGTGACGTGCTGTTGCTCGACGTGACTCCGTTGACCCTCGCCATCGAAACTGCGGGCGGCGTTTCCACCGCGATGATCGAACGCAACACGACCATTCCGACCAAAAAGTCGCAAACTTTCTCGACCTACGCCGACATGCAGACCGCGGTGGATATCAAAGTCCTCCAAGGTGAACGCGCGCTGGCGAAGGACAACAAACAGCTCGGCACGTTCCGGCTCGACGGCATCGCCGCCGCGCCGCGCGGCCAGCCGCAAATCGAAGTCACCTTCGACATTGATGCCAACGGCATTCTCCACGTCACCGCCAAAGACCAAGGCACCGGCAAGGACCAGAAGATCACCATCTCCGGGTCCTCGGGCTTGAACAAGGACGAGGTGGAAAAACTCCGCAAAGAAGCCGAGATGCACGCGAGCGACGACAAGAAAGCCCGCGAAACCATCGAAGCCCGCAACAACCTCGACAATTTGCTCTACAGCGTCGAAAAACAGGTCAAGGACCTGGGCGACAAATTGCCCGCCACCGCAAAGAGCGAAGCCGAAACCCTCGTCAAAGATGGCCGCGCCGTCCTCGCCAACCAAAACGCCGACGGCGACACGCTGAAGCGCGAGTTCGAGAGCCTCTCCGGCAAAGTGCAAGGCATCTTCGCCCAAGCCGCGCAAGCGGGCGCAGGCGCCGGGCCGATGCCCGAAGGCCAACCGGGCGAAGAAGCCAACTCGGCCTCGTCCGGCAAAAAGCCCAAAGACCCGAACGTGGTCGATGCGGACTTTGAAGTCGTCGACGACGACAAAAAGAAATCTTAAGCACCGAAAGCGGAATGCGGAAGTTGAAATACTTTCCGCATTCCGCTTTCTCTTTTTCAACCCTAACCTCCCAACCAATAACCCTAGTTATAACATGGCCAAACTGAAAATCCAGCCTCTCGGCGATCGCGTGCTCGTGAAAGCCCTTGAGGACAAAGAACAAATCAAAGGCGGCATCATCATTCCCGATACCGCCAAAGAGAAATCGCAGGAAGCCGAAGTCGTTGCGCTCGGCACCGGCAAAAAAGATGAAGATGGCAAAGCCATTCCCTTCGAAGTGAAGGTCGGCGACAAAGTCCTCGTCTCCAAATACGGCGGCACCGAAGTCAAAATCGGTGACGACAAATATTCGCTGCTGCGCGAGGACGACATCCTCGGCGTCATCGGCTAAAACCCCAGGGCGCAGCGACTCGACACAGCTCGTCGAAATCAAG
>DATHOB010000198.1:0-4699 GCA_035485355.1 Opitutales bacterium
GCCCGCCCCAAGTATTACGTGCTCGACATGTTCCCCTACCCTTCCGGCGAGGGCCTGCACATCGGCCACCCGGTCTGTTATTTTCCGACGGACATCCTCGCGCGGTTCAAGCGGGCGCAGGGCCACAACGTCCTCCACCCCACCGGGTGGGACGCCTTCGGCCTGCCGACCGAGCAATACGCCCTCAAAACCGGCACGCACCCGGCGGAGACCACGCGCAAAAACATCGCCCGCTTTCGCGAGCAGTTGCGCAACCTCGGCTTTGTTTACGACCGCGAACGCGAGGTCAACACCACCGACCCGCATTATTTCCGCTGGACCCAGTGGATATTCCTCCAGCTCTTCAAGCGCGGCCTGGCGTTTGTGGATGAAAAGCCAGTGTGGTATTGCCCGGCGCTGGGCACCGTGCTCGCCAACGAGGAAGTGCTGAACACCGACGAAGGCCCGCGCTCGGAGCGGGGCAGCCACCCGGTGGAGCGCCGCAATTTGCGCCAGTGGGTGCTGCGCATCACCGCGTATGCGGACAAGTTGCTCGCGGGCCTCGAAAAACTCGACTGGCCGGAATCGACCAAAAAACTTCAGGCGAATTGGATTGGCCGCTCCGAAGGCGCGGAAGTGCGCTTCGCCTTGCGCGATTTTCCGGGCGAGGAACTCGTCGTCTTCACGACGCGGCCCGACACGCTGTTTGGCGCAACCTACATGGTCGTCGCGCCCGAGCACCCGTTGCTCGCGCAGATTACCTCCGCCGGGCAGCGTGCCGCCGTCACCGAATATCAGTTGAGTGCCCGCTCCAAAAGCGATTTGGAACGCGCCGAATTGGCGAAAACGAAAACCGGCGTGTTCACCGGGGCGTATGCCATCAACCCGGTGAATGGCCGCGAAATTCCCATTTGGGTGGCCGACTATGTTTTGATGACTTATGGCACCGGCGCCATCATGGCCGTGCCCGCGCACGACGAACGCGACTTTGCCTTTGCGAAAGAATTCGGGCTGGAAATCATTCCTGTCGTCGCCCAAAACGGCCAAACCCCGCAAGAGCTGCCTTATTGCGAAGCTGGAGTCATGATGAACTCCGGCCCTTACAACGGCCTCGACTCGCTCGAAGGCAAGCGCCGCATCACGGCGGATCTGGCGGCAAAAAATCAGGCCAAGGCGACGGTGAATTTCAAACTCCGTGATTGGCTGTTTTCGCGGCAACGGTATTGGGGCGAGCCGTTCCCGATTGTCTGGGTGCGCGCGGCGGACTACGCCAAGTTGGAAAAGTATCCCCAAAGCCCCTTGCGCGAATTTTTGCCCGACACGCTCATCACTTTTCAAAAGGACGGCGTGCGCTGGATCGCCATTCCGCTTCCCGCGTCGGCGCTGCCATTGCAGTTGCCGGAGATTTCCAATTACCAACCGAGCGGCACCGGCGAAAGCCCGCTGGCCAAGGCTGCCGCATGGCTAAATGTGAATGTTAATTTGCAAACCGGCGAAATGGTCTCCGGCGAAAAATCCGGCGCGGAGTGGGTCGCGGGAATGCGCGAGACCAACACGATGCCGCAGTGGGCGGGTTCGTGCTGGTATTACCTGCGCTACCTGAACCCGAATGACGATAAACACCTGCTCGACCCGGAGCAGGAAAAATACTGGGGCATGCCCGACATGTATATCGGCGGCGCTGAGCACGCGGTGCTGCACTTGCTCTACGCGCGCTTTTGGCACGAATTTTTGCACGACATCGGCGGGGTGCGCGCGCCGGAGCCATTTCCGAAATTGTTCCACCAGGGGATGCTGCTCGGCGAGGACGGCCAAAAAATGTCCAAGAGCCGCGGCAATGTGGTCAATCCGGATGACTTTGTTAAAGAGCACGGCGCGGACGTGCTGCGAATATACCTGATGTTCCTCGGCCCGGTGGAATCCGAAAAGCCGTGGAACAGCGCGGGGGTCGAGGGCGTGGTGCGGTTTCTCCGCCGCGTGTGGCGCGAATTTATCGGCCCGGATGGTGGCCCGGCGGAGAAATTGATGAACGACGGCGCGGACGACGCGGAAACAGCACGCGCGGTGCATGCCGCGATTAAAAAAGTGTCTCACGACTACGAGACGCTGAGCTTCAACACGGCGGTTTCGCAATTGATGATTTTGTTGAACCATCTTTCTGCGCAGCCACGCTACACACTGGCGTCCGCGCGGATTTTCGCGCAGTTGCTCGCCCCACTCGCCCCGCACTTGGCCGAGGAACTGTGGGAAAAACTCGGCGGCACGCCCAGCGTGGCGGAGCAGCCGTGGCCCCAATTTGACCCGGCCAAGCTCGTGAGCGACACGGTCAAAATCGTCATCCAGGTGAATGGCAAACTGCGCGGCGATATCGAAGTTCCGGTGGCGGCCAGCGCAGCGGACGTCATCGCGCTGGGAAAGGCGCATGAGCGCGTCGCCCCGCATCTGGCGGGAAAAACCATCGTAAAAGAAATTTACGTTCCCGGAAAAATTCTTAATCTGGTGGTGCGATGAATGTGTGCGCCCTCATTTTCGCGGCCCTGGCCGCAGCGGGAACCGGCGACAGCGCCGCGCCGCCTGCGGCTGCTACTGCCGCGCCCACCCCCGCACCCGTGGCGGCGTTGCAGCCGGGAGCGTTTTTCGCGCATACGGTGCGCGAGGGCACGACCGAGTTGACGACCGAAAAAGGCGCCGCGCCCCGGGCCTTGACCCGGAGCGAAACTTTCACCGCCAGCGGGCAGACGGTGAATGCGCCCAACGGGCTGACCCTCATGCTGGTGTTGTCGAATGGCAAAGCGCTGTTCATGCCGCAAGGCGGGCGGATAACCCTCGATGATTTTTTGCAAGATCCCGTTTTCTTCACCGACCGCGACCGCAGCTATGAACCCTCGAAGAGCAACCTGCGCCTCACGCTGACCCTGGGCACGCTGGTTGTTTCCGGGCGCAAGCCGGAGCCGACTTCGACCTTCACGTTGACGACCGCGCTCGCGCAATTCAGCTTTCACGCGCAATCGTTTGTCGTGCACGCGGATGCGGACACTGTGGCGGTCACGCTCATGGATGGCACAGCGGACATCACGATTCCGGAAACAGGCTTTCGCGATACCTTGTTGCCGGGGCAGACCGCCACGCTCACCCGCCCAAATCTCCACAACCCCTACCCCATCAAACTCGGCCCGATCTTGACCGCCGACCAGCAACACTTCACCGACTGGCTCGCGCTGGCGACGCTGACGGAAAGCCAGATTTCCTTTTCCTTGCAGAATAAAAAATGGGCCGCCACCCAGCGCATCGTGCAATCCTTCACGCAACAAACGTCGCCCGACGACCCGCGTTTCCGGTGAAATCCGCCCCCACTCCTGCGCATTCGCGATTTTTGCCGGCCCAGTTCGACGCGGCCCGGCCGGTGGCCGTCATTGCCGGGCGCGGCTTTTATCCGCAACTTACTGTGCGCGCTTTGCGGGCGGCAGGCATGCCCACGCGGCTGATTGCGCTGCATAACGAAACGGTGCCGGAGCTGGTGCATTCCTTTGCCGAAAGCGAACGGGAAGAAGTGAAAATTGACCAAGTCGGGCAATTGCTGAAAGCGATTAAACGGCTCGAGCCTGGCGCCGTCATCATGGCCGGGCAAATCACCCCGAAGCGGTTGTTTGACTTGCGCCCCGACCTTAAGGCCATCGCCATTCTCGCCCGACTCAAGGAACACAACGCCGCCACCATTTTCGGCGCGATTGCCAAAGAGATTGAAAATCTCGGCGTGCAGGTGCTCGACGCGCGGGCGTTTCTCGACCACGAGCTGGCCACGCCCGGCGTGATGACCGGCGGAAAAATGCGCGTGACAGAAACCACCCTCGACTTGGGCGTGCGCCGCGCGCGTTCGGTTGCGCAATTGGATATTGGGCAGGGCGTCGTCGTCAGCGGCGGCACGGTGCTGGCGGTCGAAGCGTTTGAAGGCACGGACAAAATGTTGCAGCGCGCGGGGGAATTTGGCGCGAAGGAGCCGTTGTTTGTCAAAACTGCCAAGCCTAAACAAGATTTTCGCTTTGATGTGCCGGTGTTTGGCCTCAAGACACTCGCGGTCATGCGCGCGGCGAAAATCGCCGCCGCGGCGCTCGAAGCCGGTGCGACTTTGATTCTGGAAAAAGACGCCGTGCTCGCCGAGGCCAAAGCCGCGGGGATTCAGTTGATCGGGTATGGAGAATAGTTTCGGGTTGCGAGTTTCGGGTTTCGCGTTTGATGTTCTGCGCCACTCATTCGCCAGGACAACAAGTCTTGGCCCGAAACTCAAAACTTACACCTCGCTATCCAAATCCTATAACCCGAAACCCAAAACTCACTTTGCCGTTAGCGACGGCGCGGGCAAATAATCCGGCGTGGCGTCGGCCACCCATTGCGGCCACGCTTTCAATTGCGCGACCGCTTGCGGCACACTTTTAACGTCGTGGTCTTTCAGCACAATCGTAACCCAGCCGTCCTTGTCCTGCACGCCGGTGAAATTCCAGCCCAGGGGCATTATCGCTTTCGCGAGTGCGGCCGTGTCGGCATTGGGCACGAGGCGCGCGCGCACCTGGCCCGCGAACATAAATTTCCAGTCGGTGACTTTGTCCGGCTCCTTGTTTTGGGATTGTTCCTCCACGCGGATGAACGCGCCCGGGTCGAGACCCGCGACCACCACCGCGCGGGCAAACTTGCCAGTAACGGGGTCGGCTCCGCCGGTGACGCG
>DATHOB010000199.1:0-3093 GCA_035485355.1 Opitutales bacterium
GGAATATGTTCCGCCGCTGGGGGCGAAGTTGGCGCGAAGTTTGGCGGAAGCGCTGGAGTTGGCGCAGGCATCGCCCCACCCCGGGCCGATCTGGATTGGCGGCGGGCCGGAAATTTACCGCGAATCACTGTCGCTGGCCGACCGGGTGTACTTGACGGAAATTGACGCCGACTTCCCGGCCGACACGTTTTTGCCGTGGGAAACCTTTGCGCAGGCGGGGTTTACGCGTGTCGTCTCGGCGCGGGCTGGGCCGCCGGGGCCGGTGCGGTATGTCTATAAAGTACTCGCGCGGGGCTAGGCTTGATTCTAACGCGGCGAAGCGAAGGATTATTTACAATAAACTTACGGTGAATTCCGATGCAAAACCCGCAGGAAGTGATAGGTTAATAATAAGGTTGTCACGGGTAAATAGTCGCTTAACTTAGGCCACGTTTGACGATGCTTAAGCCATCGTCCGCGCAGAAGAGCGGATGCGGTTACCCTTTGGCGGTTCAGGCTCGCAGCCCCGGGCCGCCAACGCGCGACGGCGAAAGCCGAAGCGTGCATCGAGCGGGGGCGGAATCATCCGCCCCCGCTCCCCACGCATAATAACACCAGATGGGATTTTTCGTTATGGGAATTTGTCAATTAGGGTATAATACTCCCTTGACGTGAACGCCGGAGCATGGTATACGAAAGGACACCATGAAAGACCTCACCATCCGGCAGCAGGAAATTCTCGGCTTCGTGCAGTTGCACAACCGCGAGCAGGGCTACTGGCCCAGCATCCGCGACATTCAAACGCATTTCAGTTTTGCGAGCACCAACGCCGTCATGGGCCACCTGCGCGCACTGGAGCGCAAAGGCGCGCTCTCGCGCGTGGCCGGCCAGGCCCGCGCGTACCGCGTAACGCATGATCCCGACAGCGCCGCGCCAGTCAGCGCATTCGAGGTGGTGGACATTCCCGTTTACGGCAATATCGCCGCGGGCTATCCGGATGGCGTGGAGCCGGGCGGCGAAATCGGCCGCTTGCAAATCGACGTGCACACCGCGGGCATCCGCCGCGCGCGCCGGGCGTTTGCGCTCAAGGTGCGCGGCGACAGCATGATTGACGCGGCCATTAACGATGGTGACGTCGTGATATTTGAACACGGCCCCGCGAAGGACGGGGATATTGTGGCGGCGCTGATTGACGGTGAGACGACGCTCAAGCGGTTCATGCAAAAACCCGGGAAACATCCGTTTCTCAAAGCGGAGAACCCCCGCTATCCGAATCTCCACCCCGTTGCCGACTTGATCATCCAAGGCGTGGCGAAGGCCGTGGTGCGGAGCCTCTGAAGAGAAATAGGAAATCGGAGTGCGAAATGCGGAAATAAATCCTGGGCGGAGCGCGAACCATAGAAACTAAAAATTAATCAGTCCACCTACCCAGCGCCGATCTTTAAAAGTGAAGTGGAAGTGCGGAATGCGAAAATTAGCGATGCGTATGCGGTTTGATTAATTTCCGCTTTCAGTCGTCCGCATTCTGGCGCAGGCTTGTTTATTTCCGCATTTCGCACTCCGATTTCCTATTTTTCTTAAATTTCCCGCAAGGCGGCGGCGACGGGCAGGCGGGCGGCGCGGATGCCGGGGAATAACCCGCCGAAGAGGCCGATGGCCACCGCGAGAATCATGGCCTCGCCCATGATGGTCGGCGTCACCGCAAACGCGAAGGCAACCTGGCTGAAGGTTTGCCAATTCATCGTCGCGGCGGTGAAGCCGTTGAACATGATGCGCGCGGCAATAGCGCCCGCACCGCCGCCGATGAGGGCGAGCACGATGGACTCGAACAGGACGGAGAGGACGACCGGGCCGGCGCCGAAACCGAGCGCGCGCAAAGTCGCAATCTCCCGCGTGCGGGCGGCGACGGCGCTATACATCGTGTTCAATGCGCCGAAGAGCGCGCCGAGCCCCATCATCGCCGCGACGGCGAACCCGATGGTTTTGATGAACGTCGTCACGATAGTGGATTGGTCGGCGAAATATTCCTTTTGCAACACGGCCTTCACGGTGAGGCGCGGGTCGCTGGTCAGGGCGTCCTTGAATTTTTGGAAAGCATCGGGCGAAGTGAGCTTCGCGTAGACGGCCTGATAATTATCATCGCGATGATAGGCGGGCTGGAGCACGGCGGTGTCGGCCCAGATTTCCGATTCGGAGACGCCGCCATCAGCGGAGAAAACACCGACGACCGTCCAATCCGTCTGCCCGAAAGTCAATTTATCGCCAACAGCCAAGCCCTTGAACTCGCGCAACGCGCCGACGCCGACATTGAGCTCGTTGCGCCCCGGCGTGAGTTGCCGACCTTCCACGAGCTTCACGTTGCTGCGCACGGCAAAGGCCGTCGGGTCCACACCGCGCAAGGGCACATTGGCATCGGTGCCGGTGGATTGCTTCGGCAAGTCGATGACCATGACCATCTCGTTGGAGACGAGCGGGCCATTCGCCCCGCGGGCGACGCCGGGAGCGTCACTGATGATGCTGCAATCCTGGCGAATCAAGTTACTGGACATTTCATTGTCCGCGCCGCTGCGCATGACGAGGGCGACATCGTCCTCCCCCGAAGCCGTCATCGCCTGGCGAAAGCCCTCGGCCATGGAAAACACGCCGACGAAAACTGCGACGACCCCGGCGATGCCAAACATGGTGGTGATGGCCGCGCCCTTGCGCTCCGGCATGGAGCGCAAATTAAAGAGCGTGATGGACACCACTTGGTTGAGCCAGTTGAACATGAGGGAAATGATTTAGGCGTTGCGGCGCAGCGCGACGGCGACTTGCAGGCGCATGGCTTGCAACGCGGGCACGAGGCCCGCCGCGAGCCCCAGGGCAAAAACGAGGCCGACGCCGATGAGCAAATCGCGCCCGGGGAGATAGAAAATCGGCAGCATGGACGGCACCGGGCTGCCGCGCGACGTGATGAGCCACGCGAGGCCCAAGCCGGAAAGCCCGGCGAGGCCCGTCAGCAAACACGATTCAGCGAGCACGAGGCCGAGCACCAGGCCATTGCCAAAGCCCATGGCCTTGAGGACGCCAATCTCCGTCGTGCGTTCGCGAACGGATTGCATTGTGGTGTTGCCG
>DATHOB010000200.1:0-3115 GCA_035485355.1 Opitutales bacterium
TTCCGCGGCAAGGGACAGCAGCATGCGCGCGGTGAAAAGGTTGTTCTGGTTTTCCAGGTCGGCGGATTTCTGTTCGAGGTAGGAGGATTGGTCGCGCAACGGCTTCGATTCATAGGTTTCGAGCATCTCGGTCATCCGTTCGATGCGTAAATTGCCCTCGGACAGATTGCGGTTTTGGGATTCACGGAGATAATCAATTTGCAATTTGATGGCGTCGCGCAGGCTGATCAAATCATCTGGCGTGATGTCGCGGACTTTGGTGGCGTCGGTGAAGGTTTTTTCCAGTTCCTTGCTTTGGTCAAGCATGGCGGAGACCTTGGCCGGCACTTCGCCCAAGGGCGCCAATTCCGGGGCATCGTATTTAAGATTCTTGGGCTGGGTAAGGGTCATCGCCCAGGCGATGGCAAAGATGGTGGCAATCACCGCCAGGACGCCGACAATTTTGAAGAAACCGGCCCAGCGGCCAGGTTCACCGCGGTGATAATTCGGAGCTTTGCGTTTTTTGGCCATGCGCGACAGACGAAAAAGATGGATTTAAGACCCACCGCAAACACGGTGGCATTGCAAGGTAAGACTCGTGATTGCGGACAAAGTTCTGATAATAACATGTGCTGGGCGGGAGTCGAGAAAATTGGGAATCCCAGACGTAGACTCATACTGAATTGCGAAAGCTGGAAACACCACCACTGGAACTATCCATTAATCGGCTCTGTCTCCTGAGCCATCCCGTTTGTGACTAGTCAACTTCCGGACGGGCGAGATTCCCCATGTGCTCGATGTAAAACTTCCGTAAGATCGCGACGGTGTTTTTCGGGTCGGTTTGTTGGAGAACTTTGGCGGCGAGGGACTGGGCCTCGTCCAGGCGGATGTTGCGCAGGAGGTATTTGACGTCCGGCAGGCCGGCGGGGGCGACGCTCAAATCATCCGCACCCAAGCCCAGGAAAATCGCCGTGAAGATGGGGTCGCCACCCATTTCCCCGCAAATGCTGGTGGGAATGTTGTATTGCCGTCCGGTGACGATGATATGCTGGATGGCGCGCAACACCGCCGGGTGCGCCGGTTCGTAAAGGTGGGCGACGTGGTCGTTCACGCGATCCACCGCCAGCAGGTATTGGATGAGATCGTTGGTGCCGATGCTGAAAAAGGAGCAATGTTGTGCCAGTTGGTCGGCGGTCCACGCCGCGCTGGGTATTTCAATCATGCTGCCGACGCAGATGTTTTTATCGAACGCCACTTTGCGGATGCGCAATTCGTCCTTCGCCTGTTCAAGTAAAAGATTGGCCTGCACGAGTTCCTGCAATCCGCTTATCATCGGGTACATGATCTTGACCTTGCCAAATGCGCTGGAACGCAGGATGGCGCGCAGTTGCTCGCGGAACATGTCAGGATGGTCGAGGCAGTAGCGGATGGCGCGGAAGCCCATGAATGGGTTAGCTTCGTGGTGGGCGATATGCGAAGTGCTGGTCTGTTTGTCGCCGCCCAAATCCAGTGTGCGGATGACCACCGGCTGGGGCGACAGAGCCGCCACCACGGCTTGATAGGCTTGGAACTGTTCTTCTTCGTCGGGAAATTTGTCGCGCCGGATAAAGAGCGCCTCGGTGCGGTACAGGCCAACGCCTTCCGCGCCGAATTTTTTGACTTCCTCAATGTCTTCGGGGCCGGAAATATTTGCCATCAGGCCGAGGCGCTTCCCGTCGCGGGATTCGCAGGGCTGGGGGATGACCGTCTCAATCACATGGCGGATGTCCAACTGCCGCCGTTGGATTTTTCCGTAGCGAAAAAGGGTCTGCTCCGTGGGGTTGATGATGAGGATGCCCTCATAGCCATCCACCAACACATAATCATTGTTTTCAAGGCGGCGGGTGGCGTCGTGCAAGCCGACGACTGCGGGAACTTGCAACGAGCGCGCCATGATGACGGCGTGGCTGGTGCGGCTGCCGGTGTCCGTGGCGATGGCGAGGACGCTGTGCCGGTCCATGCTCGCGGTGTCGGACGGCGAAATATCCTGCGCGATGACGATGCGCTGCCCACCGAGACGCGAAAGGGACGCGGCGGATTGGCCGAGCAATTGGTGCAGGACGCGCCGGGCCACGTCGCGGATGTCGGCGGCGCGCTCGCGCAGGTATTCATCCTCCATCCGGTCGAAAGCATCAATGTAACGTTGCGCAATTTTCTGAAAACAGAAGTCCGCGTTGAGTCCCTTGTCCCGCACTTCGCGGATGGTTTCCTCAATCAACGCATTGTCTTCGAGGACGAGCAAATGCGCATCGAGAATGCGCGCTTCGTTTTCACCCAGCGAGCCGGCAACTTCCGCGCGGAGTTTGGAAATTTGCGCGCGTGTCGCCGTCAGGGCCTGTTCAAAACGGCGGACTTCCGCCGGCCGGCGCGATTCTTCCACTTCGTAAACAGGGACTTCCAATTCCTTTTGCAAAAACACAAAAGCAGCGCCATGAGCCACGCCGGGGGAAGCGGGCACGCCTTTCAGGATAATCTCCTCTTTTTTGGGGGGTGCGGACATGCGTGGCCGGTACCGGCCAGCCCCTTAAAAAACCGCGAAAGCCCTCCCGGCGCAAGCCCGAACATGCGGGAATTCGCTGATTATGGCGAATTTACAGGATTGTGACGCACCAAATCGAAATCAGCTTGGGCTTCGAAAACTACGATGTGCCCAATGGCAATACGCTGGTCAGTGACTGAAAATTGCCTTTGCCGGGTAAGGCGGGTGCGGGCCGGAGCTTGCCGGTCAAAACCGACCGGGGCGCGGTAAATTCCCCTCCGGCCGGCATGGCGAGCGCTTCCGCGCCGATCCGGGGAAACGTCCCCGCGCGGCGAAACATGATAATATTGTTCTGCGCATTCTGCAAAATGAAGAGATAGCCATTGTACTTATATTCCAACGAACCACCCCGGGTGGACGCGGTGGTTTCCGCAAAGGGCGCACCCGCAAAATCGTATTTGCCGAGCGCGGACAAATCGCAGGTGAATTTTTGCACCGCCAGCACCTTGAGCAGTCGCGGAATGCCCGGCGCCTCGCCAATCATCACCAGCGTGCCTTGCAGGCCTTTGAAGTTCTTTTCCGATTCGCGGTTGAGCAGATTGACTTGCGCCACCCGTT
>DATHOB010000201.1:0-5439 GCA_035485355.1 Opitutales bacterium
CTCGTTTTCCACCGCTTGCGGAATCAGCGGGTGGTATACACCCGTCACCTCGATGCGCCGATGCGCACCCAATTCCGGAATGGCAAATGCTGGCAGGCCCTCTAAATACGATGCGATCGCGATGGCGGCATCCAGCGAGCCGACTGCCTCAAAGATTTGCACGAGTGCTACCCGATTCTTCTCCAGAAGTTGCACCGAATGCAGGAAAACCACGACATCCAGCAGAAAACACATATTGAGGTAGCCATAGACCGCCTGGAGCAAGTCCGGCAGCGTGCTGCGATCCACCACGAGCCAGCCCAACCGACGGCGCAACGCATCAATCAGCGGCCGGGATTGGCGCAGTTCGGCGATCTGCGGCAAACTCTGTCCATCGGCAATCTGCCCCAATTCTGCGGCGACCCCGAGCAAAGAGTTAATTTGTGCGAAGCCGGAAAAGTGCGGCGCGAGGGTTTGGCCGTAAGTATAATAGATCGTGCTGTTGATCAGAATAATGGGGAGGGCGATGAGAAAGAGGGGATGAAAAAAGAATCCCGCCACGAGGACAGTGGCGGAAACCACGCTCAAAATCGGAAACAACCACGCCAGGCGCGGCCGTTGCGGCAGGAGACCGAGCAAAAACGGCGCGATGGACTCGGCCCCAGGCCGGTCGAGCCGCTCCATCAACACTTGAATCTGCTCCCGCAGTGAGCGCTCGTGGCGGAAAATTTCGTGCTGCCGCGCCCGCTCGGCAAGGACGTCTGAGTCGGTCACATACATGTGCAGCTGATGATACAAGACCTGTCGGCCGGGCATTCCCTCCGAGCGGTCAATCGCGGCGAACACCTCCGTCAGGCCCAGATCATCCCAAGTATGATCATCCACCCATTCACCCGACTTGGTCGTCCCACGGTGAAACAACTGAATGGCGTCCATCGGCCGCAGTCGTGCAATGGGCTTGGCCCATTTCTGACGCAATTCGTTGAGACGGTGTTTCGGCGACATGATGGAAATGATAAGGACGCGACGCAGGCGGTTTTCTGGAGGCCGCCTTGATTTGACAGGGTAGGAGTGGGGCGTCAAAATTAAAGGCGGCGAGAATGGTAATCGATGCGATACACAGGCGATGCCGAAATCCACCACGCTACATCAGATAGATTGACGGTCTCATCTTGCTATTATTCGAAGCCAGACCTAGCGTAATCACATCATGAACACGCCCGACCTTCCCACCACTCCCGTCCCGCCAGCGGCCAGCACACCCGCGCCCGCCGCGCCTGTGAAAAAACCGATTCTCCCGCCGCAAAAAGGCTTCCGCGGCTTCGGCAACCCGCAGCAGGACAATCACAAGTTCAAGCCCGTCCGCTCCAACGCCGTCAAATTCATCCAGGCCCGCCGCGCCCCGGGGAAGTGAGTTGGATTTTTTGAATTTAGTTTTCGAGTCTTAACATTGCGGGATGCCCTCGG
Organism: Opitutales bacterium; assembly: GCA_035485355.1. Lineage (GTDB taxonomy): Bacteria > Verrucomicrobiota > Verrucomicrobiia > Opitutales > JABDGR01 > JABDGR01. The sequence continues at coordinate 1,447 of DATHOB010000201.1, forward strand.
ACACTCTGAATTCTATTTTTTAGCTTCCATGTCCTCACCCGCCCAGCAACTCACCCTCCTCATCGTCGGCTCTGGAGCACGGGAGCACGCGCTGGTCAAAGCCGCGCGGCGGAGCGGCATGGTGCGCCAGGTACTCGCCGCGCCGGGGAATGCGGGCATGGAGGGCGAGGCGGCGTGCCGCCCGGTCAAGGCCGATGATGTCCCGCGGCTGGTTGCCCTCGCACGGGCCGAGCAGGTGGACTTGGTCATCGTCGGGCCCGAAGTGCCGCTGAGCCTTGGCCTGGTGGATGAACTGGCGAAGGTTAAAATCCCCGCGTTCGGGCCCACCCAGGATGGCGCGGAACTCGAGGCCAGCAAAGTCTTCACCAAAAAATTTCTGCTGCGCAACAACATCCCCACCGCGCATGGCGAAATGTTCAACTCCAGCCACCCGGCGCTGAATTACATGAAAAACAAGCCGCTGCCCATCGTCATCAAGGCGAGCGGACTGGCGGCGGGCAAGGGCGTGACCGTCGCGCAAACGCGCGCCGAGGCCGAGGCCGCCATCCGCGCTTCGCTCGATGAGAAAATCTTCGGCGCGAGCGGCGACGAGATTTTGATTGAGGACTTTTTGCCGGGCGAGGAAGCGTCGATGATGCTCGTCGTTTGCGGGGAAAAATACCTCGTGCTGCCGGCGAGCCAGGACCACAAGCGCGTTGGCGACGGCGACACCGGCGCCAACACCGGCGGCATGGGCGCGTACGCCCCCGCGGCGGTGGTGGATGCACCGCTGCTCGCGCGCATTGAGGGTGAAATCATCCGCCCCACGCTCGCGGCCTTCACCCGCGAGGGTATCAATTATCGCGGCATTCTTTATATCGGCTTGATGCTGACCCCCAGTGGCCCGTCGGTCGTCGAATTCAACGTGCGTTTTGGCGACCCGGAGTGCCAGGTGCTGCTACCGCTGCTCGCCACCGACCCGATAAAAATTTTGTGGGACTGTGCGAATGGCGTGCTCGACCCCGCGGCGTGCCAGTTGAATTCAAATTTCGCGGCCACGGTCGTCATCGCCGCGCACAATTATCCCTCACACCCCCGCGCTGGCGATGTGATAACTTTCCCGCCTGCGTCCAGTTTGCCGCCGGGGGTGGACATCCTCCACGCTGGGACGAAACGACGCACCGACGGCGCAATTGTCACCAGCGGCGGGCGGGTGCTCAGTGTCGTCGCCACCGCGCCGACCTTGCACGCCGCGCTTGACGCCGCTTACCGCGTCTGCGCGCAGATAAAATTCGACGGCATGCATTACCGCCGCGACATCGGCGCGCGCCAACTAGCCCGAGATAAATAATTGGATTTTGAACGCACACGAACAAAGTGAGAAAAAGGGTGGGGGAATTATTCTTTGCTTCCTTGGCTCCTTTCCGGTAAATCATTTCTCTTTCTCCACCATGCCCCTGCCTGTCATTCTTGCCGCCGCGTTGCTGGCCGCACCGCTTCCGCCCGAGGTCAACCCGGCGCTCTTCCCCGATGCGGACCAACATGACGCCACGGAAATTCAACTCGCGGGTCTGGCGGAGTTGTATCCCGGGCGAATTTTGCACCAAGCGCCCATCACCCTGCGCACCGGCAGCGTGGGCTTGCCGCCCTTTGAGCAATCGCTGCCACGCGGGGTGACGTATTTGCGCGTGTACGATTTAGCCGTGTCCGAGGCGAAACTCACGGAAACGCTGACCAATCCGCTCGTCATAATCGATTTGCGCTACGTCACCGCCGATGCGCCGACTGCCGAGGCATTCGCCGACACCCTGGCGAAAACAGGTTTGGATAGCGCGCCCGTGCACGGCCTGGGCGAAGTCAAGGATCCGGCCGATTTGCCCCCGCCCACGAGCGCCGACAAAGCCCCTCCGCTGGTGCTAGTCCTCGTCAACAAACAAACCTCCGGGCCGCTCGAAGCGTGGCTGGCCGCATTTCAGGCCAAGCAAAGTGTGCTCGCCGTCGGCACCACCACCGCAGGGCAGCCTGGTTCGTATTTTCCCTCCACCAATCACACTGATTTTTTCATCATCTCCGGTGAGCTCGTGCCTGATTCCGGTTCGGTCGTCGGCTCGGGCTTGAAACCGCAATTTTCAGTTGAGGTGACGCCGGAGCAGGATTATCTCGCGTATCAAAAAGCGGAAAGCAACCGTGACGTCTCCGCGCTCCTTCGCCAATATCGGACTCTGGCCGCCACTCCCGCCCCCGCACCTGTCACGGCCAGTGGCACTGTCGCGCAAACTGCGTCTCCCGCCTTACCCGCCACCACCGCACCGGCCACCACGCCTGCTGCCGCATCAGTTTCCACCACCAGTGAGGAAGTGGGCGACCTCGTCCTGCAACGCGCGGTGGATGTCGTTGCCGCTTTACAAGTGCTTGGTCGCGCGCCATCGTTGAAAGCCCCCGGTGCGGTCAAGGCTTTGGACGCCGCGCCTGCGAACGCTTTGGCCACTCCGGCCAAAAATTAAAATTCTGGAACCCACAATATAACTGAAAAATTTTCGGAGCTCCAGCGGCCGCCCATCTGCGCCGCCCCGCCCGAATCGCCCACCGGATGCCTGCGCGGAACGTCATCACCTTTGTTTGCACGGCCAACGTCTGCCGCAGTCCGATGGCCCAGCATCTGGTCGCCCATGCGCTTAGCGCGGAGCCGGAGCCCCTGCGCTCGTTGATGACCGCCTCGGCGGGAATTTCCGCCTATGGTGGCGACCCAGCCTCGCCCAATTCTGTGCGCGTGCTCCAAAGCGTCGGCATCGACCTGAGCGACCATGCCAGCCAGCGCCTGACACAGGAATTGGTCGACCAGTCCTTCGCCATTTTCTGCATGACAGACACGCACCGGCTGCTGGTCGAAACCCAATTTCAGCGCACCACTCCCCATGTTTATTTGATGCGCGAATTTTTGCCCGATGGCGAGGAGAAGGAAATCTCCGATCCCTATGGCATGGACCGCGAACAATATGAAATCTGCCGTGACTCGATGGTCGAGGCCGTGCCGTCCATCCTGGCGTTTTTGCGGAAAGAATATAAGCAGTGATTTCGTTTTGCTTTCTTCGCGGCATTTCGGTGAAATAATCTCCCCATGAAAATTTCTCTCGGCGCGGATCACGGTGGTGTGGATTTGAAGGACAGCCTCGCACAAGCCTTGCGTGCGGCTGGGCTCGAAGTCATCGACCGTGGCACCCATGGACACGACTCCGTGGACTATCCTGATTTCGCCGTCGCCGTGGGCAATGACGTCGCCAATGGCACGGCCGAGCGGGGCATTCTCGTCTGCACCACGGGCATCGGCATCTGCATCGCCGCCAACAAAATCCACAAAGTCCGCGCGGCCATTTGCTTTAATGAGGACGGCGCGGAGTTCTGCCGTCGACACAACAACGCCAACGTCATCTGTTTTGGCCAGAAATACATCACCCCTTATATGGCGCAGAAAATGGCCATGATTTTCCTCAATACCGAATTCGAAGGTGGCCGCCATGAACGCCGGGTGAATAAAATTACCGCCGAAGAAGCTTCCTAGCGCCTGATATTGGGGTGTTAGTTCAGGGTTGCTTTGGATTTCGTTTTCCTCTTTCAACTAAACTCTCAAACACTATCCAATTTCCATGACCACCGCCCCCTCCATTCTTCCTGCTGAATCGCTGGCCGAGCTCGACCCGGAGATTTTCTCCGCCATCGAGCAGGAAAAGGCGCGCCAGCAATCCCACCTGGAGTTGATTGCGTCGGAGAATTTCACGCTGCCGGCAGTGCTCGAAGCCGCCGGCAGTGTGCTGACCAACAAGTACGCCGAGGGCTACCCCGGCAAACGCTGGTATGGCGGCTGCCAGTATGTGGATATTATTGAGCAACTCGCAATTGACCGGGCCAAGGCGCTCTTCGGCGCGGATCACGCCAATGTGCAGCCGCACTCCGGCAGCCAGGCAAATTTCGCGGTCTACACTTCCGTCCTCGAGCCGGGCGACAAGCTGCTGACGA
>DATHOB010000202.1:0-3042 GCA_035485355.1 Opitutales bacterium
ACAATGAACATTGCGAGCATGAGCATGACGAACACGAACACAGCCATGAAGGGCATGACCACGACCATGCCGGAGATAAACACCACCACCACGACGGCGAAAAATGCGGCTGCGGACATGACCACGGCGACACGCACGACCACATTCATGAACATGACCATGATAAAGTACACAGCCATGCGCACGCTCACCCAATGACCTTTGCCTGCCTGGCACTGCCCGATGCGACGGAAAAATCCTGGCAAGCCGCCATCCTCGAAGCCGATACACTTTTTGGCACCACCGCCCAAGCCGCCGACCCCGGCGCCGCCCTGCGCCCCGAGCGCAAATTGCGCGAGCTGATCTTGCCCGAAGAACACAACGCCTTTGTTCTCGAACTGCCCAAGGCCGGTGCCTACGCCCTTTTGGCGCACCATGATATTTCCACGCTTGGCGGCGGACTATCGCGCGACGGTCGTGCCTTCACTCCAGCGCGGCTTGAACGCTTTAAGCACGCGCATACGCATGACGACCGGGTCACGTCCTTCACCCTCCAAGCCAACGGCGATTTGGAGCTCGATAAAGTCAACGTCTGGCTCGAAGACCTGCTCGCGCGAGAGAGTGACAACCTTTACCGCCTCAAAGGCTTCCTCGCCATCCGCGGGGTGAAAGAAAAATACCTCCTGCAAAGTGTCCACCAGCTTTTCAGCGGGGACGTCGCCGGGCCGTGGGGGCCGGAACCCCGCCGCAACACCCTTGTCTTTATCGGCGAAAACCTCGACCAGCGCGCCTTGACCAAGGCGTTTTTGAAGTGCTTGGCCTAAAACCACGGAAGACTCCCCATTTTTTCTCCGTTGCCATCCGCCCGCGGTGTCACTACCACCAACGTTTCATGCGACGCATTTTCCTTGGCGGCCTGGCCGCCGTTCTCGCCGCGCTGGGCCTGGCCTCCTGCGCCGCTGTCCCATCGCAGCAAAAAGTCACCCTCGTCGTGGCAGCGAGTGATGATTTCGAGCCTCTACTCCGGCAACTCGCCCAAGCCTACCACTCGCGCCAAACTTGGGTGGATATTGAACTACACACCGCCAACTCAGCCCGGTTGGAGGAAGATTTCAAAAATGGCGCGGCGTATGACGTGTATATCACATCCAACCCGACCAGTGTGGGTGCGCTATATCAAAAGGACGCCCTCAACCCCATCAGCATTCACGTTCTTTCCTACAACCAACTGGTTCTCGTCGCCGCGCCGGAATCGGATCTGCGTCTCGATTACCATGTGATGACCACCGCCGCGGTTCGTCAAATCGCGGTGGCCAATCCAGATTCAATGCTCGGTCATCTCACGAACCAAGCCTTGACGAACATGCACTATTTGCCCTCACATACCGCGCAGCCCCTTGCCTCCGTGGCCAATCCGACCACCACCACCCCCACGGCCACCCCCCTTCTGCCCTCGCTAGAAGATACGATGATCAATCTCGAACCCAAATTGCTGGTGGTCAATAGCGATGATGATGTCATCGCCGCAGTCAAGGATGGGCGCGCCCAAGTCGGTCTTACCTACGCCAGCTATGCCTTTGCCGACAAAAAGATTCGTATTCTCCAAGCCTTGCAGGATCCAAGTGGCAAGGTGCCCTACCAGCCCATTGAATACGACATGGGTATTCCGCGTAATGCACCGCATAACGACGAGGCCTGGAACTTCCTGGATTATCTCCGCAGTGCCGAGGCCCACGCCATCATGCAGCGCGGTGGCTTGCTGTAGCTGGCCAAGTAGCAATAGTTACTTGGTGGCAGGTATCGACGCGTCTCCCAATAATTGCCGAACGCGCTCCATCAGCATTGTCGGGCTGAACGGCTTGGTGTAAACATTGAGTGCCCCGGCGGCAAGCAAGTCATCTTGCGTGCTGCCTTTACCTTCACTCGTGACAATTAACACTGGCAGCGTGGACAGTTGCGGGTCCGCCTTGAAATCGCGCAGCAATTCCAAGCCCGTGCGCCCCGGCAACATCACGTCGAGAATGGCCATGTCCGGGTGCTCCGCCCGGGCGCGATCGCAGACGGACAAACCTTCCCGGCACACCGCAACGGCGTAGCCTGACCGCCGGAGATTGAATTCCAGCAGTTTGACCATCATGGGGTCGTCGTCGGCAATTAGAATGGTCTTCATGAAAAAAATTTAATGGTTAACTTCCGCATTCCCATACCAGCAAAGTTTGATCATCGCGCGGATCCGTTTCAGTCGGTGCGGCGTCATGTATGCGTTTTTGAATCGCATCCCACAATGCCTCCCCACCTTCAGACCGCCGCGCACGCAACATATCGGCTAGGCGCGTCCATGCTCCAGCCGCGTCACCCGTTGCCTCCCACTCATACAATCCGTCGGTGACCATCACCAATTGGTCGCCCGGGGCCAGTGGCTGCTCTTCGATGGCAAAAGTAATGTCGGGATACAAACCCAAGGGCGGCCCGGATGGTGCGATCTCGCGTGAAGGTGCGTCTGTTCCCTTGCCCAGCCACAACACCGGGCAGTGGCCCGCGTTGACAATCTGCGCGCGATCCCGTTCCGGATTGATATAAATCAGGGCGCAGGTGGCAAAAAGCGTCAACTCTCCAGTCTGTCGGCAGAGCACACGGTTGATTTCCTCAATCAAGCGGTTTATTGGCTGGCCAATGTCAGTCTGCATCCTCACCGCCGTGCGCACCATGCCGGCGAAAATTGCGGCGGACATCCCCTTGCCCATAACGTCCACCATCGCCAACAAGACCCCTCCGCCAGGCATCGGACAAATATCCACATAATCACCTGCCACAATGCGCGCATTGCGCCGGCGCACGACCGCCCGGCCGCCGGTAAGCGCGGTCGACGGGGGCAATGGCAGCAAATCGTTCTGCATTGCCGCCGCTAGTTCTATTTCGCGTAACGCCTGCTGCTCGCGTTCCCGCACATAGGCGTTGTTTGCGTTCGCCAGCGCAATGCCGAACAAATCGGCGTAAGTTCGCACTGTGCTCAATTCTCCCGCCACCAGATAAGGCCGCTGCCTGCGTGCCACAGTCAGCACA
>DATHOB010000203.1:0-10365 GCA_035485355.1 Opitutales bacterium
GCCCAATATGCGTCGATGACATGCGCGTAATCGTAGGCGCGACTGGTAATCGAGGCATCGTGCTTGTTCCACGCCGTCCATCCACCCCAATTGATGCTCGTATCGTAGGGATAATCCGGCAACGCCGCCGGGTCGTGGTAAAAGATGCTCTTTTTGACCGCATACTGTAAAGGGCCTTCATCCTTGATCTGAATGTTCCCCCACAACACGCCGTCGATGAACTGGTCGTATTGCGTGACTTGCTGCTGGTTCGGCTGGCCGGAAAGTTTCATCGCCGCCGCCAGCCACGACCCCGCCCCGCCCTCGTCCTCCAACCCCGCGACCCACGCGCGGAAATCCTGCGTGACGATGCGGTCATGCGCGCGATCATACGTCATGATGGACGGGCTGCGGCCAAACGGATCCGTCGGATCCACAAACCATTGCTTGGTGAAATAAAAATTGCCCAGATCGGCCACCGCCTGCTGCGCGGGCTTGATCACGTAGTAGTTGATGGTCTGGTTTGTGCCGTCGTCATAGGAAATCGTCAACCGCACGCGGCCCCAGGTTTTGCCGTGCAGCGTCAAATCCTTCCAACCGTTTTTCGTGGGTGCATTTTGGTCGGCGGTGATGGCCCCGGCTGGGTCGCTCGCAATCGCGGTGATTTTGTGTCCGTAGTTCAAAAACAATTTCGCGTTCAAATCCATCGGCAGAATATAGCCGGGAATCCCGACGGCGACGGGCCGCTGGTTGTCCGCGAGGGTCTGGTCAATATCGCGCAATTCCGGGGCGACGAGGAATTTCAGCGCGTACGTTTTCGTTTCTCCGGGCGCGAGCGCTGCCATCGTCGCCGGGTTCCATTCCTGCTTCCCTTTCCATTCATTCTCGGCGTACGCCTGCGAATGCACCATCCACTCGAATGCGCCCTCGAAGGTCTGGCCCGGCGGCGTGGGTTCGGCGATGGTGCGCCAGGCCTCGAAGGGCGTTTTGCCCTCGGGCACGACGAGCAGCGCCGGGCCGTGGCCGTTGAGGCGCGTGACTTGCACATAGCCGCCGTCCTCGTTAATCGCCGGGTCGTAGAACGAGCACACCGTTTCCATCTGCGCCAGCGTGCGGTCGTTGGCCGCGGGCGCGGGCTGGCGGATGAGCATGTTGTTAAAAATCATCGGCATCCCCAGCGCGCCAATCTGCACCAGGCCGGTGGTTTTGTTTTTGATGTCGAAGCGCAACACCAGCCGGTTGCCCTCCACCGACCAACTGCGGGTGATTTGCAGCGGGCAATTGTCCGGCAGCGTCGGCGTCAAATCCGCCGCGGCCAGCACGGGGGCCTTGGCGTCCAGCGCCGTCACCGGTTTGCGCGTATCGCTTGTCGCCATGCTTATCCACGGGCCGGAATCGCCCGCGCGCACGCGCAGCGTCAAATCACCCAGGGAATTGAACCGGTCGCTCGCGCGGAAGCTCAGGCGGTCCGCCGGCGTGAAGTCAAAACCATCCGCGCCCTTCGGCTGCAGCGCCGCAATCGTCTGCGAGGCCTTGACCAGCTTCAAATTAAAATCCGGCGTGTCGAATTCCAAAAATCCTTGTTCCAAACCCAGCGTCGGCGTCGTGGACACCGCGCCACGCCCGCCCCCACGCCGCGCAGCTGTCCCCGTGGCCCCGGCCCCGCGCCCGGTAGCTGTGGAGGATGCCGATGCGGCGGCGGGAGCCGCGGTGGCCTGATCCTGTGCCGCCACGGGCGTCCGCAGCACAACCGCAAGACCAAGGGATGACAACGCCGCGGCCAATACCGCGTTTTTCCAAAAATGCTTGTTCATGGGGGGTAGTCCTTTCAAAAACGAATCAGGAGCGAACGGAAAAGAATTTATAATTATTTTCCCACCTGCACCGCAACGCTCATTTTTTCGCTGTTCGCTTTGCGCCATCCGGGTATGATGGCCCATTCCGCCACCATGCCCGCACTTTTCCGCCCTGGCCATTCCACTCCGCCGCCGCCCACTCCGGCGCGACCGGTGACCGCGCATGGCACGGTCGAGGCCTTGTCCGGCGTGCTGGAGAAATTCATTTTTCTCAACGAGGAAAACTCCTACTGCGTCGCCGAATTGCAGCCCGCGGGCCGCGCCGCGCCCGTCATCGTCACCGGCGTGCTGCCCGGCGTGCAATGCGGTGAGACGCTCCAGCTCACCGGCGCCTGGACGCGCCATGCCGAATACGGCCCGCAATTCAAAATCGCCACCTTCCAGTCCACCCTGCCCTCCACGGTCTATGGCATTCGCAAATATCTCGGCAGCGGCCTGGTCAAGGGCGTCAGCAAAAAACTCGCCGAGCGCATTGTGGAAAAATTCGGCGCGGACACGTTTGACGTCATCTCCAAGCATTCCGCGCGCCTGCGCGAGGTCGAGGACATCGGCCCGAAGCGCATCAAATCCATCCGCGACGCCTGGCAGGCCCAGCAGAGCGAGCGCGACGTGATGATGTTTTTGCAAACCTATGGCGTGACGACCGCGCTCGCCGTCAAGCTCGTCAAGCAATATGGCGCCAGCGCCCGGCCGCTGCTCGAAAAAGACCCTTACCGCGTCGCGCGCGAAGTCACCGGCATCGGCTTTCTCACCGCCGATAAAATCGCGCGCAACCTCGGCCTCGGCAATGACAGCCCCGCCCGGCTCGACGCCGGCCTCATTTTCTCCCTCGAGGAGCTCGCCGTCGACGGCCACACCTGCTGGCCGGTCGAAGAACTCGTCGCCCAAGCCGCGGAAATGCTGGATGTCGCGCCCACACTCCTGCCCGCGCGCGTCGTCGAATTAATCAACAACGGCGCCTTGATCAAACTTCCGCAAGGTTTGCTCCAACTGCCCACTTACGAAAAAGCCGAACGCGCCATCGCCGAGAGCGTCCACCGCATTCAAGCCGCCCCGACCGCTTTGCCGACTATTGTAGTGCAAAAAGCCGTCGCCTGGGCGCAAGACCGCGCGGGCTTCGCCTTCGCGCCCGAGCAAGCCGCGGGCCTCGCCTCCGCGCTGAAGGAAAAAGTCTCCATCCTCACTGGCGGCCCCGGTACCGGCAAGACGACGATTCTCCGCGCGTTGGCCGACATCCTGCACGCGAAAAAAGTCCGCCTGCTGCTCGCCGCGCCCACCGGCCGCGCCGCCCAGCGCCTCGGCGAAGCCGCGGGCGTCCAAGCCCGCACCATCCACCGCCTGCTCAAGTTCGACATGAACAATGGCGGCTTCACCGTCAATGCTGGCAATCCGCTGGAATGTGATTTTCTGGTCATCGACGAATCCTCGATGCTCGATGCCCGCCTTGCCGCCGCGCTGCTGCGGGCCGTGCCGCCCAAGTCGCACGTCCTCCTCGTCGGCGACGCGCATCAATTGCCCTCCGTCGGCGCGGGCCATGTGTTGAAGGATTTGATTGCGAGCAAACAAGTCGCGGTGACAAAACTCGAAAAAATCTTCCGCCAAGGCGAGCGTAGCGGCATCGTCACCACGGCGCACGGCATCCTCCACGGTGTCGCCACTCCGCCCCCGCCCATCGCTGACCCGGCGAAAATCGACCCCGCGGGCGATGTGCATTTCCTCCGCGCCGTCGAGCCCGAGCAATGCTTGGCCATGGTGGCCACGCTTTGCAAAGAATTTTTGCCGCGCTGGTATCATGTGGACCCGGTGATGGACGTGCAGGTGCTCGCCCCCATGCACAAGGGCATCGCCGGGATTTCGAATTTAAACCACGCCCTGCAAGCCGCGCTCAATCCGAATGCCCATGGCATCGCCGCCGGGGCCACGCGTTTTCAAGTCGGCGACAAAGTCATCCAGCTCCGCAATAATTACGACCTCGGCCTCTTCAACGGCGATCTTGGGCGCGTCGAAGCCGTCAACCCCCACGGCGGCACGCTCGCCGCGCGCTTCGACGGCGAATTAATTGATTTCGACCGCGGCGCCGTCGGCGACCTCGCCCCCGCCTATGCCATCAGCATCCACAAATCGCAAGGCAGTGAATTTCCCTACGTCGTCATCCCGCTGTTGAAGCAGCACTACATGATGCTCCAGCGCAACCTCCTCTACACCGCGCTCACCCGCGGGCGCAAAAAAGTCTTTCTAGTCGGCGACCCGGAGGCCTACACCCTCGCCGTCCGCCGCGCCGAAGCCGCCACCCGCCGCACGGATTTGGAGCGGAAGTTGAAGGAATAAATTCAGTGACCGCCTACCTCCGCCATGCCTTTTCCGTCTGCTGGTCGTAATGGATATAGGCTGTCCGCAATCCCGACAGGACTTCGGCGCTCGTTTCCAAAAGCGCTTGAAAGCGGGGTTCGGAAACCTGATGCACATCCGCGCGAAGATGATCCATCAACCCCGTCAACCGGTCTTGGATATATTGGCTATGTACGGCGGGGTTGGAGGATTTTTGTTCGGCGTTCTGCATGTTCGAGGAACTTAACTAACAGTCGGAAAATCTGCCATGGGGTCGATACTTCATTAGTTGGTACGTATAAACCCGCCCCCGCCCTGAATGATTCTTTTCATTTGCACTTCCCCGCCAGCGCGCTAAATTAACCGCACACCAAAGTTGGGGGAGCCTGTGGATCGCGGGCTGAGAGGATGGCCGCCGCCGTCATACCCTTTGAACCTGACGCGGTTAGCACCGCCGGAGGGAATACGATACCGCCGCGATTTTTTGATTTCGCGGCGGTGGCGAAAAGTCCTCGGGCGTGGCCGACCGCATCGCAAACTCGCTTTCGCCATGGCCTCTGAAATCCTCTCCGCCCCGCCCACTGCGCCCGTCCACCACGGCCACTCCCAAAAGGGTCCGCAATCCGGGCCGTCGCAAGCGACGCCCCTACAACCGCCAGTTTCGCCACTCGAAACGCAAAACTCGAAACCCGAAACTTTGCACCCCTTATTCCCGCCCTCCCGCCGCGTTTACCTCCCCGGCTCGCGCGCCGACCTCCGCGTACCGATGCGGGAAATCCCGCTCACGCCGACCAAGCGACCGGACAATTCCGTCGAAACCAACGACCCCGTCCGCGTCTATGATACCTCCGGCCCGTGGGGCGACCCGGAATTTCACGGCGATGTCGAACTCGGCCTCCCGCCCGTGCGCGCCGCGTGGATTCGCGAGCGCAACGACGTCGAAGAAATCTCCGGCCGTGAATACCGCCCGCTGGACGACGGCTACCTTTCCGACACGCACGCCATCGCCGCGCGCCTGCGCAGCCAGAAAAACCAACTCGCCATTTTCAACCGCGGCGCCCGCAAAATCCTCCGCGCCCAGCCGGGCCAAATCGTCTCGCAGCTGCATTATGCGCGCCAGGGCATCATCACGCCCGAGATGGAATACATCGCCATCCGCGAAAATTCCAAACTCCAATCTGCGCGCGACACCGCCAGAACTTCCGCCCCCGCCGCGCGCGATTCCCTCTGGCACCAGCACGCGGGGCAGCCCCTCGGCGCCGCCATCCCGCGCGAAATCACGCCGGAGTTCGTCCGCGCCGAAGTCGCCCGGGGCCGCGCCATCATCCCCGCCAACATCAACCACCCCGAGCTGGAGCCGATGATCATCGGCCGCAATTTTCTCGTCAAAATCAACACCAACATCGGCAACAGCGCGGTCGCGTCGTCAATTGACGAAGAGGTCGAGAAAATGCGCTGGTCCGTCAAATGGGGCGGCGACACGCTGATGGATTTGTCCACCGGCAAAAACATTCACCAGACGCGTGAGTGGATCCTGCGCAACTGCCCCGTCCCCGTCGGCACCGTGCCGATTTACCAGGCGCTCGAAAAAGTCGGCGGCCGCGCCGAGGAGCTCACCTGGGAAATTTTCCGCGACACGCTTTTGGAGCAAGCCGAGCAGGGCGTGGATTATTTCACCATCCACGCTGGCGTCCGCCTCGCGTTCATCCCCATGACGGCCCGGCGCGTCACCGGCATCGTCTCGCGCGGCGGCTCCATCCTCGCCAAGTGGTGCCTCGCGCACCATAAGGAAAACTTCCTCTACACCCATTGGGACGATATTTGCGACCTCATGGCCGCGTATGACGTTTCCTTCTCCATTGGTGATGGCCTGCGCCCCGGCTCCATCGCGGATGCCAACGACGAAGCCCAGTTCTCCGAATTGAAAACCCAGGGCGAGCTTACGCAGCGCGCGTGGGCCCGCGGCGTGCAAGTCATGTGCGAAGGCCCCGGCCACGTGCCCATGCACATGATCGCCGAGAATATGACGAAGCAGCTCGAGTGGTGCCACGAAGCTCCCTTCTACACCCTCGGGCCGTTGACCACCGACATCGCGCCCGGCTACGACCATATCACCAGCGCCATCGGCGCGGCCATCATCGGCTGGCACGGCACCGCGATGCTCTGCTACGTCACGCCCAAGGAGCACCTCGGCCTGCCGGATAAAAACGACGTGCGCGAAGGCGTCATCGCCTACAAAATCGCCGCGCACGCCGCCGACCTCGCCAAAGGCCACCCCGCCGCCCAATACCGCGACAACGCCCTCTCCAAAGCCCGCTTCGAATTTCGCTGGGAGGACCAGTTTAACCTCTCGCTCGACCCCGAACGCGCGCGCTCCTACCACGACGCCACCCTCCCGCAGGACTCCGCGAAATCCGCCCATTTTTGTTCAATGTGTGGCCCACACTTTTGTTCGATGAAAATTACGGAAGACGTGCGGAAATATGCTGCAGAGCAAAACCTCGCGGCTGAAGACGCATTAAAGAAAGGCCTCGAAGACAAAGCCAAAGAATTCGTGGAAAAAGGCGCGGAGATTTATTCGGCACCGTAGACAACTATCTCTCTATAACACCGCTACTGAGCCAACGCCAAATTAGTTCTTAGCCATCTTTCCGTCGCGGCGTTTGCTTTTCGGTGTTTCGGCCTTGCTCCATTTCCAATCACGAATCTCCGGCAGATCTTGGCCGTTTTTGGTAATGTAGAGCTTGTGCTCAACCAGCTTTTCCTTGAGTTGTTGTTTCAAGTAGATGCCCTGGTCCCCGGTTTGCGGCAGCCGGTCTATGGCATCCATCACCAAATGGAAACGGTCGAGATCGTTCAGCACCGTCATGTCGAAGGGTGTGGTGATGGTTCCCTCCTCCTTATACCCGCGAACGTGGATGTTGCCATGATTGGTGCGGCGATATGTCAGCCGGTGAATCAGCCACGGGTATGCATGAAATGCGAAGATGACCGGCTTGTCCTGGGTAAAGAGTCCGTCAAAATCCTTGTCGCTTAACCCATGCGGGTGCTCGGACTGCGGTTGCAATTTCATCAGGTCAACCACATTGACCACTCGGATTCTCAAATCCGGCAGATGCTCCCTCATGATGGACACGGCCGCGAGCGTTTCCAGCGTCGGCACATCACCCGCGCAAGCCATGACCACGTCGGGCGCATTCACCTGGTCATTGCTGGCCCACGACCAAATGCCAATGCCCTCAGCACAATGCTTGACGGCGGCATCCATCGTGAGCCATTGCGGAGCCGGATGTTTGCCTGCCACCACGACATTGACGTAATGGCGGCTGCGCAGGCAGTGATCCATCACGGACAGGAGACAGTTCGCATCGGGAGGCAAATACACGCGCACGATCTCGGCTTTTTTGTTGACCACATGGTCAATGAACCCGGGGTCTTGATGGGTAAAGCCGTTGTGGTCTTGTCGCCAGACATGGGAGGCCAATAGATAGTTCAACGATGCGATTTTCCGTCGCCATGGCAGGCCCGATGTGACTTTCAACCACTTGGCGTGCTGGTTGAACATCGAATCCACAATATGGATGAAGGCTTCATAGCAGTTGAAGAGTCCATGCCGCCCGGTGAGGAGGTAACCCTCCAGCCAGCCCTCACATTGATGCTCGCTCAGGACTTCCATCACCCGGCCTTCCGGCGCGAGAAATTCGTCATTGGCAACAGTCGTGCCTTCCCATTGCCGATTGCTCGCTGCAAAGATGGCCTCTAATCCGTTGGAGAGCGTTTCATCTGGCCCGAAAATGCGGAAATTCCGCTGCTTGTTATTCATTTTTACCACGTCACGGAGAAATGGCCCAAGCACATGCGTATCGCCAATCCCGCGAATGCCCGGCGCGGGCACGTCCACCGCGTAGCCACGGAAATCGGGAATCCGCAAGTCGCGCAGAAGAATGCCGCCATTCGCGTGCGGATTTGCGCCCATGCGCCGTTCGCCTTTAGGCGCAAGCTCGGCCAATTCTGATTTCAGACGGCCATTTTCTTCGAAAAGCTCCTCGGGTCGATAACTCCGCAGCCAGTCTTCCAGTAACTTAAGGTGCTCGGGGTGGACCGCCGGGTCGGAGAGCGGCACTTGATGCGAACGAAATGTCCCCTCAATTTTTTTGCCATCAATCACCTTTGGCCCCGTCCAGCCTTTGGGCGATTTGAGGACGATCACCGGCCAGCGCGGACGCTTGAATTTGCCGCCTGCGCGGGCGGCGCGTTGAATTTTCTTAATCTGTAGCACCGCCTTGTCGAGCGTTGCGGCCATCGCCTGATGCATCGGGCCAGGTTCATGTCCTTCCACAAAGTAAGGCGTCCACCCGTAGCCTTGGAAAAGCTTTTTCAATTCCTCATGGCTTATCCGAGCCAGCAGCGTTGGATTGGAAATTTTGTAGCCATTGAGATGCAGAATCGGCAGCACCGCACCATCAGTGACCGGGTTGAGAAACTTGTTCGAGTGCCACGCCGTGGCCAGTGGTCCAGTTTCCGCTTCGCCGTCGCCAACAACGCACGCAACGATGAGTTCAGGATTGTCAAACACCGCCCCAAACGAATGACTCAGCGAATAACCCAGCTCACCGCCTTCATGGATCGAACCCGGCGTTTCGGGCGAGGCATGGCTGGGAATTCCACCTGGAAACGAAAATTGAATAAAAAGTTTTCGCAGCCCGGCCTCATCCTGGCTGATTTCGGGATATATTTCACTGTAAGTGCCTTCGAGATAAGTGTTACCCACCACCGCCGGGCCACCATGTCCAGGGCCGGAAACGTAAATCATATTCAGGTCAAATTTCTTAATCACCCGATTCAGATGCGCGTAGATGAAGTTCTGTCCGGGGGTTGTGCCCCAGTGACCTAAGAGCATGTGCTTCACATCCGCAAGCGTCAGTGGCCGCTTGAGCAGCGGATTATCGTAAAGGTAAATCTGGCCGACCGACAGGTAATTGGCCGCGCGCCAGTAGGCGTCAATGCGTCGAAGCTGGTCTGGGGTGAGAGGATTTTTCATGGCGAATCATAATTGGTTTAAAGTTTCAAAAAGGCACAAATTGCGCGCGCTATAACCACCTCTTCATCGGTTGGAATAACCCGAACGGTAACGCGGCTTTTTCGATCAGATATAATGCCGGAGCCTCGCTTATTCTTGGCTTTGTCCAACCTGACCCCCAGAAAATCAAGATGCGCACAGATACGTTGACGGATTACCGGGGAGTTTTCGCCAATGCCGCCGGCAAAAATCAGCGTATCGAGCCCGCCGAGTGCGGCGGCATAAGATCCAATCCGTTTCCGCGCTTCATAGCAAAAATGCGCTACTGCCTCAACCGCACGTGGGTCAGTGGCTTCACGAGTAAGCAGGTCGCGCATATCAGAACTGGTTTCTGATATACCGAACAGACCCGACTCTTTGTTCACCATCTCATTGAACCGCCGGGGTGACATCTTTTCCGTTCGCGACAAAAACCAAACCAAGCCGGGGTCTAAATCGCCTGAACGGGTGCTCATGGGCAATCCGGCGGCGGGGGTAAACGCCATGCTCGTGTCCATACATTTGCCATTTTTCACCGCGGCCATGCTCGCGCCATTGCCCAAGTGCGCCAGCACTAGCCGACTGCGCGCGGCTTTGCGGCCAGCCACTCGTGCCAGTTCATCCAGTAAATACTGATAGGATAGTCCATGAAAGCCATATCGCCGCACGCCCTTGGCTTCCAATCGGCGTGGCAAAGGCAAAATTTGCGCTACCCGGGGCATATCATGGTGAAACGCCGTGTCAAAACACGCGACTTGTGGCACTACGGGCAGTCGACGATGAAATGCTTCCACCAGCATCAGCTCTGCGGGCAAGTGGTCCATGTCGAAAGGGCTTAATTGACGCAGCTCTTTCAGTAATTTTGTGGTTACAAGTGTCGGCTCGCAAAATCGATTTCCGCCGTGAACTATGCGATGACCCACCGCGGCAATGTTATCCATGCCAACTTGACGGCCAAGCCAGCGAATCAAAAACACCGCAGCTTCACGATGGTTTTGTGCTGATAGCGATTGGTCTCTTTTAGTTTGTAGCGTTTCGTCGCTATATGAAAATTTTGCCGCTGCAAATCCAATGCACTCTATTTGCCCAGAGAGTTTCCGTTCCGGAGACTGGCCCTGATCAAACAAGGCAAACTTCACGCTC
>DATHOB010000204.1:0-10845 GCA_035485355.1 Opitutales bacterium
CTCCGCGCTTCAACCCCTTGTGCCACGGCAGCGAAAAATAAAAATGATGTCCCGCGCACCAAGGTATTTGCTCCGATCCGCGGTTCTCCAATTCGAGACGCACCCGGAACGAGAGTTCTGAAAAAACATAAGATACCAAAAATTGATATTCGTAAGGGTAGGCCTCGCGCGCGGCGGCGGAAGGCTCCAGCACCGCCGTGAATCCCGACTTATCCATGTGCGTAACCGTAAATTTTCCATCCCGGGCAAAGCCATGCATCGGCATGGGTCGGCGTTGTCCGTCCGGCCCTTTCCAGAAGCCGATCTCCCCCCGGTCAAATGTACGCGCAACGAATGGGAAAAGAATAGGATTTCCGCCCCGGATTTTAGCGGGTTTGGTCACATCGGCATTCTCCGGCCAATGGAGGACCGGACGGGGTTCCTGCCCGGCCACGGCAATCCGCCAGTCCGCCAACCGTGCCCCAACTTCCGGCCAGGCTCGAAAGGTGGATGGACCAATTCGCCATTGCTTCAATTTAATATTTTGATAATCAACGTCTTCCATGATAATAATTGGATGAAATTCAAGTGAAAAAAGCTGGGATATGCCATTGAAAGGTAGAGGGTAGCGGATAGAAGTGAAGCCCTAAAAATGGGGCGCTCTAACAAGTCAACGGTAAAGCTTATTTTTGACTCGAAAAAAGTGCATTTTTATACACTTTTTTGTGGCTATTCGCCCCCTGGTTGTTACCTTGATTCTTTACCCACATGTCCGAGTCCAAACCCGCACCGAAACGCACTGAAAACGAGAGCTACGACGCTTCCAAAATTGAGAAGCTGGAGGGCTTGGAAGGCGTCCGCAAACGCCCCGATATGTATATCGGCGACACCGGAGAACGCGGCCTGCACCATTGCGTGTTTGAGATCATGGACAACTCGATCGACGAGCATTTGGCCAGCGATAAAGACGGCAAGCCGTATTGCAATAACATCAAGGTCACGATCCATCTCGATGGCTCCTGTTCAGTGGAGGACGATGGCCGCGGCATCCCGGTGGACATGCACTCGAAATATAAAATGCCCGCTATCGAACTGGTGCTGACCAATCTGCATGCGGGCGGCAAATTTGGCAAAGGCGCGTATGTCGTCTCCGGTGGTTTGCACGGGGTCGGCGCCAAATGCGTGAACGCGGTGGCGGAATGGTTCGAGGCCGAAGTGTCGCGCGAGGGCTCGGTTTACCACATCGCGTTTGCCCGCGGCATTAAGACGGAGAGCCTCAAGGTCATCGGCAAAAGCAAAAAGACCGGCACCAAAATCACTTTCATGCCCGATCCGGAGATTTTCCTGGTCACGCGTGAATTCAAGTGGGAAATTCTCGCCAAGCGCCTGCGCGAGCTAGCCTTCCTCAATCCCGGCATCCGCATTGAATTGGTCGACGAACGCGGCACGCCGAAGAGCGAAGTGTTTCAATTCAAGGACGGCATTCAGGAATACGTCCAGTTTCTCAATCGCAATAAATCCGCCGTTCACCCTAAGGTCATTGTGTTTCACGACGAAGCCTCGCCCGATGAAGGCAAAACGGACAAGATGGTAATCGTTGACGTTGCGTTGCAATTCAACGACGGCTTCGCTGAACAGATCTATGCTTACGCAAATTCGATTTTCAATGTCGAAGGAGGCACGCACCTTTCCGGTTTCCGCACGGCACTCACCCGCGTCATCAACAATTACGCCAAGGCGAACAATCTCCTGAAGGAAAAAGACCCGCCCATCCA
Organism: Opitutales bacterium; assembly: GCA_035485355.1. Lineage (GTDB taxonomy): Bacteria > Verrucomicrobiota > Verrucomicrobiia > Opitutales > JABDGR01 > JABDGR01. The sequence goes on from DATHOB010000204.1 coordinate 1,755, forward strand.
GGGTGAGGACACCCGCGAAGGTTTAACCGCCGTTATCGCGGTGAAAGTCCCCGAACCGCGCTTTGAGGGCCAGACCAAGACGAAGCTCTCCAACAGCGAAGTGGATGGCATTGTGCAAAAGATCGTCGGCGACAAGCTGAAGTTCTTTTTTGAGACCAACCCGCCCGTTGCCCGCCGCGTCATTGATAAAGTGCTCAGCGCCGCCCGCGCGCGCGAAGCCGCCCGCAAGGCGCGCGACACCGTGCGCAAGGGCGCTCTTACCGGGGGCGGCCTGCCCGGCAAACTCGCCGATTGCTCGGAGAACGACCCTCAGTTGTGCGAAATCTTCATCGTCGAGGGCGACTCCGCCGGCGGCTCCGCCAAACAGGGTCGCGACCGGCGCTTCCAGGCCATCCTCCCCATCCGCGGCAAACTCCTCAATGTCGAGAAGGCTCGGTTGGATAAAGTGCTCAATAACCAGGAAATTCTCACCCTTATCACCGCGCTCGGCACCGGCATTGGCACGGAGGGCGACGGCGGCTTCAACATTGGCAAGGCCCGCTACCACAAGGTGATTTTGATGACAGACGCCGACGTGGACGGCTCCCACATCCGCACTTTGCTGCTCACGTTCTTCTTCCGTCAAATGAAGGGGTTGATCGACACAGGATATATCTACATCGCCCAGCCGCCGCTCTACAAAATCAAGCGCAAGAAACGCGAGCAATACGTGGACAACGACCCCGAATTGAACCGCATCCTTCTCGAGCTCGGTTGCGAGGATGTCACTTTGCGCCGTCTGCGGGACAAGCACGATTTCCCGCCGCAAAAGGTGGACAAGATTGTCGAAGCCCTCGCGCGGCTCGAAGCCCTCGGCGCGGGCGTCACCCGCTATGGTTGCGCATTGCATCAATATCTCGACCAACGTGACACCGCCACTCACATCCTGCCCAAATACGTCGCCCGTATCCGCACCGGCAATCAGGAGGAATTCCGTTTCCTCAAGGACGACGAGGCTCGCAGTCGTTTTTACGTCGAATTCAATCTAACCGAGGACATTTTCACCGCCAGTGGCATTGTTCGTGAAATTGATAACAAAGGCCAGACCGTCCAGCAGCGCTTCAACGTTTACGAAATCTACGAAAGCTTGGAAATGTCGAAGAGTCTGAAGGAAATTGCGAAGATTGGTCTCGAAATCAAACAATTCGGCCCGACGACAGAGCCGCGCTATCACCTGCTTGAAACGTCAAGCGACCGCAAGGACGTCGCGCCCACGCCGTTGCACACCATTCTTGAGCTCGTCCCCAAAATTCGCGAATTCGGTCGCCGGGGCCTCACCATCCAGCGTTACAAAGGCTTGGGCGAAATGAACGCCAAGCAACTCTTTGAAACCACGATGGACCCGGCCTCGCGCCGCTTGCTCAAGGTGGACATCAAGGATGCCGCCGAGGCCGACAATATCTTCACCATGCTCATGGGCGAGGATGTCCCCAACCGCCGCGCCTTTATTGAGGATAACGCACTCAATACATCTTACTTGGACGTGTAATAGTGTTTTCGTGCATGGTGTTTTGGTTTTTTCAAAACCACCACCGCGCACAAAACGCCTGCTGACCCTGCGCGAACCATGCACTAAAACACCCAATAACCAGAACACTTTGCTTTCATGTATACGGAAAAAGAAAAACTTCAGCCGACCAGCATTACCGACATCATGCAGACGGCCTACATTGATTATTCAATGTCGGTCATCATCTCGCGCGCTCTGCCCGATGTCCGCGACGGCCTCAAGCCCGTCCAGCGCCGCATTCTTTATGCGATGCTGCGCGAAGGCCTGTTCCACAATCGCGCCACGACGAAGTGTGCCGGTGTCGTCGGCGAAGTGTTGAAGACTTTGCACCCCCACGGCGACAGTTCCGTTTACGACACGTTGGTGCGCATGGCGCAGACGTGGATCATGGGCTACCCGTTGGTGGATCCGCAGGGCAACTTCGGCTCGGTGGACGGCGACCCGCCCGCCGCCTATCGTTACACCGAGTGCCGCTTGACTGCCATTGCCGAGGAACTCCTGCGCGATATCGACGAGGACACCGTGGATTTCGGCCCCAACTACGACGAAAAATCAGTTGAGCCGCTCGTCCTCCCCGCCGCGCTGCCGGGTTTGCTCATGAACGGCTCGACGGGCATTGCCGTCGGCATGACGACGAATATCCCACCACACAATTTGGGCGAATTAATTGACGCCATCTGCGCCATCATGGACAACCCGAAGCTCTCGATGGACGAGCTGATTAAGATGGTTCCCGGGCCGGATTTCCCCACGGGTGGCACCATCGCCGGGCGCGACGGCATCGAAAGTTATTTGCGCACCGGTCGCGGCATTGTCCGCGTCCGCGGCGCCTGTCATACCGAAGAGCTGAAAGGCGGCAAGGAGCAAATCGTCATCACGGAGATTCCGTATAACGTCAACCGCGCCGTCTTCACCCAAAACATCGCTTCCCTCATCCACGAAAAAACCATTGATGAGGTCTCCGACTTGCGCGATGAGTCCGACGAAAACACCCGCATTGTCCTCGAGCTCAAGCGCGGCGAAGCCGCAAAAGTCGTCGTCAATAAGCTCTACAAGCACACGCAGTTTGAGACCTCCTTCGGCGTCATCCTCCTCGCGCTCGACAAGCGCCGCCCGAAGCAGATGAACATCCGCGAGCTGATGGACTGCTACGTCGAGCACCGTCGCGATGTCGTCACCCGCCGCACGAAATTCCTCCTTCGTAAAGTCGAGGACCGCGCCCATATTCTCGAAGGCTACCAGATCGCACTGAGCAACTTGGATGACATCGTCAAAATCATCCGCGCCGCACCTGACCGCGACGAGGCCCGTACGCGCCTCATGGCGAAGTACCCACTTTCCGAGCGGCAGACCAACGCCATCCTCGACCTGCGCCTCTACCAGCTCACCGGCCTCGAGCGCGACAAAATCAAGGAGGAATACAAGCAGCTCATGGCCCTCGCCGAGGAATACCGCGAAATCCTCCGCAGCGAGAAGAAGCTGCTCGGGGTCATCAAAAAGGAATTGCGCGAGTTGAAGGACAAGTTCCCCTCGCCTCGCCGCACCAAGCTCGTCGCCGCCGAGGGCGAGTTGAAGATGGAAGACGTAATTGCCAACGAAGGCTGCATCGTCACCGTCTCGCACATGGGCTTCATCAAGCGCACAGCCGTCAGCGCCTACCGCTCGCAAAAGCGCGGTGGCAAAGGTGTCATCGGCACCGGCCAGCATGATGAGGACTTTGTCGAGCACCTCTTCACCGCCAGCACGCACGACTACATGATGTTCTTCACCAGCAACGGGCGCGTGTATGTCGAAAAAGTTTACGAAATTCCCGAAGGCACTCGCACGTCCAAGGGCCGCGCCATCTCCAATGTCGTGCAAATGCTCAAGGAAGAAAAAATCGCCGCCATGGTTTGCGTGAAATCCCTCGAAGAAGTGGGCAAATTCCTCATGTTCTGCACGCAGAACGGCATCATCAAGAAAACCGAGTTGAAAGATTACGCCAACGTCCGCAAGGGCGGCATCATCGCCATCAATATTGAGCAGGGAGACACGCTGATCGCCGTTAAGGAAGTCGTAGTGGGCAATCAGGTCGTGCTCATTTCCTCACAAGGTATGTCCATCCGCTTCCCCGAGGAGGACGCGCGCCCCATGGGCCGCCCCGCCACGGGTGTCATCGGTATGCGGCTCGACAAAGGCGACTTGGTTAAGGCCATGGAAGTTGTGGATGCGTCCTGCACGCTCCTCGTCGCGGGTGTCAACGGCATCGGCAAGCGCACGCCGTTTGACGATGAAGACGGCCCCGTGTTCCGCCTCCAGTCGCGTGGTGGCTCGGGCGTCATCGCCATCAAGACGGAATCCGGCGTTTGCGGCGCGCTTAGCGTTCGCGAGAACGACGAAGTCATGATGCTTACCGCCTCCGGCCAGGCCGTGCGCTCACCCGTCAAGGATATACGCACCACCGGCCGCGTCGCGCAAGGTGTCCGCCTGGTCCGCCTCGAAACCGGGGACAAGCTCGTCGGCCTCTGCAAAGTCATCGAGACCGAGGTTGAGGGCGACGAAGCAGATGTGGAGAAGTAATTTGCATTGCCAGGGAACGAAGGACGCCAAGGGCTGAAGGCATTATCCACGAATGGACACGAATTTTTTTATTCATGTCCATTCGTGGAATACATTCTCCTGCCTTCGCGCTCTCTCCTGCTTTGCGTTGAATTCTAAAACACCGCTTTAATCTTCGCTGCCAGTCGCGTCGCCGTCGCGCGATGCGATACTGCCGCCGATTCCTTGGCCGCTGAAAGCGAATACAGCGCCACTTTGCCTTCCGGCACGCGGGAGCGCAGTGCGGCCGCCGCCGATTCATCCACCTGTCCGGCAAACACCACGAGTTTTTTATGGTGCTTGATGGCCAGTTCGGCGAGCGCGCCCGCGGCTTTGCCGGAAAGTGAACCACGGTCGAACTTGCCTTCGCCGGTAATTACCAGGTCGGCCTGTTGGATTCGCTCTTCCAGCCGCAACCACGCCGACATCAGCGTCAGTCCATGCACCAGCCGCGCGGCGCAGGCCACGCGCAGGCCGAAGCCCGTGCCGCCCGAGGCCCCGGTGCCTGCTTCCATCATCAGCGCTTTCGGCTGGTCGAAGCGTGCGCAAAGTTTTTTCGCCATCGCCCCCACGGATTTTTCCATTTTGGCGTGGTCGCCCTCGGGCAGACCTTTTTGCGGCGCATACATCGCCGTCGCGCCATTGGGGCCGAGCAATGTGTTGCGCACGTCGCACGCAATCCGCAAATCGGGAATATGCGGCCACGGCTCACCCGCGATTCGCGCGATGTCGCCAAACCTTGCCGGGATCACGTTTTTTATCGCCTCGCCGTTGGCATCGCGAAATTCGAGGCCAAGCGCTTCCAGCGCGCCCAACCCCAGGTCATTCGTCGCCGCGCCGCCGAGGCCGAGCAGCACCGCGCGCGCATGCGCGTCCGCAGCTTTGCCAATCAATTCGCCCACACCCAAGGTTGTTGCGTGCCACGGGTCGCGCTCCTCTGGGGCCAGCAATTCCAGTCCACTCGCCTGCGCAAGTTCGATAATGGCGAGTTTGCCATGATCGGGCAGGTCGAGCAAATCGCGCGCGGCTTTGGGCGCCTGGGCCAAATCCACTTCGCCCCAATGTGCGGTGGTTTTTTTCAACCGTGGCCCATGCACTTCCTGCGGGTGCAATTTCCCACCGGCCGCATGGGTGAGAATTTCGCAAAACCCCTCGCCTCCATCAGATAATGGCGCCTCATCCGTTTTTGCATTGGGGAAAACTTCGCGGATGGCCGCCGCCGCCGTGGCGCAGGCTGCGGGCGCGCCGAGCGCATGCTTGAATTTGTCGAAGGCCAGAAGGACACGCACGCGGAAAGCATGAAGGAGGAGGGCGGAGGTATGAAAGCAGAAAAATGCGCGATGAATATTCGCCGGAATGGGCAAATTTCAGCGCGCATGCGGTGGCGCAATCATGCGGATTAAATCCTCCACCCGCCAGTCATCGTAAATCTACAACATCGACTTCGCCACTTCGACCAACCGTTCGGTGGTGATGCCGAGTTCCTTCATGACTTGGTCGCCGGGAGCGGACATCCCGAAACGCTCGATACCGATGATTTTGCCATCGGTGCCGACATATTTGTGCCACAGTCCGGTCACGCCCGCTTCAATGGCGACGCGCTTTTTGCACCACGAAGGCAGGATGCTTTCACGGTATTCCCACGGCATCCGCTCGAAGCGCTCAAAGCACGGCATGGACACCACACGCACGCCATTGCCGAGTTGCTTGGCGGCGTTCAGCGCGTGTTGCAATTCCGAACCGCACGCCAGCAGGATCAAATTTAAATAGCCGCCTGTTTCGTATTGCGCCACATAGCCGCCGGAAAGCACGCCGCCGCGCCGCCACAGCAACGGCACGCCGCTTTGCAGGGGGACGACCTGGCGCGTCAAGCAAATCGCCGTCGGCCCATGGATGTGTTCCAGGGCGGCGACAAATGCGCCCGCCGTTTCTTCCGGGTCGCCGGGGCGCACCACGTCGAGCCCCGGAATGCAGCGCAGGCCGGAAACTGTTTCCACCGGCTGGTGCGTGGGGCCGTCTTCGCCGACGCCGACGCTGTCGTGCGTGAAAATATAAAACACCGGCAGTTTCGCAATCGCCGCGAGGCGGATGCTCGGGCGCAGATAATCGGCGAAAGTCAGGAAGGTCGCCCCCGACGCGCGGAAGATGCCGTGGTAGGCGACGCCGTTCATAATCGCGCCCATCGCGTGCTCACGAATGCCGAAATAAATATTGCGGCCCGCGCGGTTGTCTTTGTCGAAATCGCCCGCGTCCTTGATGTAATTGAGCGTCGAGCCATGCAAGTCCGCGCTGCCGGAAATGACGAGCGGCATCCGTTTCGCGAGGCCGTTGAGCATATCCGCGCCCGCTTTGCGCGTGGCCATGGGTGCGGAATTGTCCGGATATACCGCGCAACTATCCAATAGATTGGTAGGTACGGTGTGGGTCAAGCCGCTGCGCAGTAATTCCGCCTTGTCCGGGTTCGCTTTCTGCCAGGCGTCGAAGGTGGCTTGCCACTGCTGGTAAGCGGCCTTGAGATTTTTCTGGTGTTCGGAAAAATAGCCGCGCACTTCGGGCGACACAAAAAACTTCTGCTCCGGCAGACCGAGCAATTTGCGGTCCGCGTCCACAAATTTCACCCCCGCTTCGCCATGGGCCTTCGAGGTTCCGGCGACTTCGGGAATGCCTTTGCCGATGAGGGTTTTGCAGACGATGAGCTGGGGTTTGCCTTCGGCCTTCAGCGCTTTTTCGTAGGCTTTGAGCAGTGAGGGCATGTCATTGCCATCGGCAACAGTTTGCACCATCCAGCCATAGGCCTTGAATCGCGCGGCAGTATCCTCGCATTGCGATTTGTTGGCCATGGCGTCCAGCGTCACATCATTCGAATCGTAAATGAGGATGAGGTTGTCGAGCCCCTGGCGTCCGGCAAATGCGGCCGCCTCGCTGGCCACGCCTTCCTGCATGCAGCCATCACCGCACAGGGCGACAATGTGGTGGTCAAAAATCACATGCTCTTTGGTGTTGAAGCGTGCTTCCGCCATTTTCGCGGCCAACGCCATGCCGACGGCATTACCCACGCCCTGGCCGAGCGGCCCTGTCGTGGCTTCGACTCCCGGCGTCTCGCCAAATTCGGGGTGGCCAGGTGTCTTGGAATGCAGCACGCGGAATTTTTTGAGTTCTTCCAGTGGAAGATCATACCCCGTCAAATGCAGCCACGAGTAAAGGAACATACTGCCGTGGCCGGCGGAGAGGACAAAGCGGTCGCGGTTGATCCATTTCGGGTCGGCCGGGTTCACGCGCAAGACATGGCCAAAGAGGACGGCGCCAATTTCGGCGCAGCCGAGCGGCAGGCCGAGGTGGCCGGATTTGCAGGCGGCGACGGCGTCCATCGCCAGGCCACGGGCTTCGGTGCAGGCACGGGAGAGCAGGGCAGTGTTCAGACTCATGGAGGAATGGTATTTGACAGCAGGAAAGCAGGAGGCGGAAAAAGTCCAATATAGAACAAACCCGGGGCCTGACGCCAATGCTAAATAAGCCCCTCCGTTTCCTTTATTTTCGTTCGGTGTTACAAATTCGCCCCGAAATAGTAATTGGACTTGCCCCGCCCCTGTGGCAAACTAGCGGCGTCATGAAAAAAACCACCATGCTGCTGGGATGTCTTGGAATTATCCTGCTCGGCGCGCTTATGTCGGCGCTGGCCTTGGGCGGCACCTACAACTCGCTCGTCAGCCGTTCCCAGGCGGTCGACAGCGCATGGGCGCAGGTCGAAAATGTCTACCAACGCCGTGCCGATTTGATTCCCAATCTCGTGGCGACAGTTTCCGGGGACGCCAATTTCGAAAAGTCCACGCTCATCGCGGTGACTGACGCTCGCGCCTCCGTCGGCCAGGTCAAGCTGGACGCGAATTCCGCGCCGTCGGATCCGGCTCAACTCGCGGCCTTCCAAAAAGCCCAGGACGGCCTCGGTTCCGCTTTGTCCCGGCTGCTCGTGGTTTCGGAAAATTATCCCACGTTGAAAGCCACTGCCGCTTTTCAAGAATTGCAATCGCAACTGGAAGGTTCGGAAAACCGCATCGCCGTCGAACGCCGCAATTTCAATGACGCAGTCCAAGGCTACGACACCGCCATCCAGCAATTCCCCGGCATGCTGGTCGCGGGTTTTGGCCACTTCCAGACGAAGCCCTATTTCTCCGCCCAACCCAGTGCGGAAACCGCCCCTAAGGTGGATTTCAACTCCACCCCGGCCCCGTCTGCCGCGACCAAATAACTCTACCCGATGCGCCGCCGGTTAATTATTTTCGCCCTCTGGCTTGGCCTTGCGGTCGTGGCTTGGCCAGCGGAGACCTTGCCGCCAGCGCCCACGCAATACTTCAACGATTACGCCGGAGTTGTTTCCGCGCAGACCGCCGCCACTTTGAACAACCGGTTGGAGGCGTTTGAAAAGCAGACTTCGAATCAAGTGCTGGTCGCGGTGTTTCCGAAAATGCAGTCGGACTCCTCGATTGAGGATTACACGCAGCGGGTCGCGCAAAGCTGGCGGGTCGGCCAGAAGGCCACGAACAACGGCGTGGTGCTCTTTGTGTTCATTCAGGAACACAACGCCTACATCCAGGTCGGCTACGGGCTCGAAGGTTCCCTGCCCGACGCTCTGGCCAAACAAATTATCGAGAATGAAATCTTTCCCCATTTCAAAAGCGGCGATTACGATGGTGGTCTGGCTTCGGGAGTTACCGCCATCCAGCAAGCCATTCGCGGTGAATACAAGGGCAATGGCTCGACCGTTGGCGATCAGTATGACGATACGATGAGTAGTTCCTTTACCATCGGTATCGTGCTTTTCGTAATCATCCTGTCCATCATTGCCAATCGCTTTCGGCCCGCAGGGACAGTTTATGGTAGCAGGGTTGGGCGGGGAGTTTACATTGGCGGTTTTGGTGGCTGGGGCGGCGGAGGAGGCTTCGGCGGTGGGGGAGGCGGCGGTGGTTT
>DATHOB010000205.1:0-7891 GCA_035485355.1 Opitutales bacterium
CGCGCCGGCGGGCAGCGCAATGATTATTTGATCAAAATCATAGGCTTCACGCGCTACTTCCATCTGGTCTGGCGGCCCGACAACCGGGATGCCGTGAATGTCGTGACCGTGTTTGGCCTCGTTGTCGTCAAAAAACGCCACGGGTTTGAGTCCGAGGCCACGCTTGGCCAGCAAGTCAGCCGCCACCGCGGAGCCGACTTCGCCCGCACCGACAATGGCGACCAAGCGCTGTTTGGAGCCGTTTTTCACGCTATGGGCAGTGGGCTGGCCTTCACGGTAAGTACGCAGCCAGATGCGGAAACCCGACAATACTTGCGTGGCGATAAGATAATTTCCAAATATGACGGCCAGAGGAGGCGCGATGACCCAACCCCGAGATTTGTTTAACCAGTTGAACGCGATGTACATCGCCAATTGGATGGTCGTGCCGATACCCAAGGCGGTGACCAGACGGGCCAAATCCGGCATGCGAAAATAAGACAGGAATCCGCGAAATTGCCCACAAGTATAGAGCAGCATCAATTCGCCGGGCAAAACCCACAACAACTGATGGCGACGGGCAAAATGGGCGTCTTCCGGGACTTCAAAATTAAAACGGAGTTCGTAAGCCAGATAAAAACTGAAAATGAGCAGCCCGCTGTAGCAAATCAACACTGCGAGATGCCGGAACCAAATGCGGGAGTTGGAGCGGATGGCCATGAGGAGTGAACGAAAACGGCGATTCTAGCAGACTAGCCATGGCTGGCAAGCGCGGGCTGGGGATTTTGCAATAATTTAACAGGCGTTAGGAAAACAGCGGCGAAGCGTGATTGCCACGCGGGCACGGTCGTCGGCGGACAAATTGGACCCTGAGGGCAGACAGAGCCCTTGCGCAAAGAGCTCATCAGCAATGGTGCCACCAAAACGCGGTGCGTGCGCAAACAGGGGCTGGGCATGCATGGGCTTCCATACCGGACGGGCTTCAATATTTTCCTGCTCGAGCGCGAGGCGGATTTTTTCGCGGTCAGTCGGTGCGGATTTGGGGTCGATAGTCAGGCAGGTCAGCCAGCGATTGGCGCGACCCCAGGAAGCCTCGGGCATGAAATGCACACCCGGCAAATCGCCCAAGGCTTTTTGGTAAAAATCAAAATTGGCCCGACGATGAGCGACCTTTTCCGCGAGATGGCGCAACTGCCCCCGGCCAATGGCGGCAAGCACATTGCTCAAACGATAGTTGAAACCCATTTGTGTGTGCTCGTAATGGGGCGCGGGATCGCGAGCCTGAGTGGCCAGAAAGCGAGTTTGCTTGGCAAAGGCAGCATCATCGGTGACCAACATGCCACCGCCGGAGGTGGTGATGATTTTGTTGCCGTTGAAAGAAAAAACTCCGACGCGACCGCGAGTGCCAACCGGGCGGTCATGGTGGGTTGCGCCGAGGGCTTCGGCTGCGTCTTCAACGAGGATGACGCCGTATTTTTCACAAAGTGAAATGATCGGGTCAAGATTGGCGCTTTGGCCGTAAAGATGGACCAACACCAGGGCTTTGGGCATTTTACCATTTCGGGCGCGCTCCCGCAGGGCGTCTTCTAAAATATTTGGATCGAGATTCCATGAGTCGCGTTCGCAATCGAGGAAAACGGGAGTGCCGCCTTCGTAAACTATGGGATTGGCGGAAGCGACGAAGGTCAGCGTGGAGCAAAACACTTCATCACCCGGGCCGATGCCGAGTTGCCGCAAGGCAAGATGCAGCGCCGCAGTGCCGGAACTGAGCGCGACGGCATGGGCTACTCCGAGATGATCAGCAAATTCACGCTCAAAAGCATCCACGTGTGGGCCGAGCGGAGCGATCCAGTTGGAGGCGAAAGCGTCGGCGACCAAGGCTTGCTCGTCGGGGCCGACATCGGGCGGGGAAAGATAGATGCGCGCAGGCATGGACAAGTTCAAAAATGAAAACGCTAATACTACCCGCCGAGAGGAAAGACCGCAATCGGAAACGGACTCTGAAGACCGCCCAAAGCGCAAAGCTGCCGCCATGGCCAACCAACTTACATCTTTCAAACTGACGCTATTTGCCTTATACTATGGGTATGTCTCCCCGTTGGATGCGAATCATGTTGGGCGTAGGCGCGGTGATTGTCGTCGCGCTGGTCGGACTGAACATCTACATCACGCTCAAGCCCGCGCCCAAGCCGGCCATCAACCAACCGTTAAAAGATTTGTTGCCGCCCGCGCCAACGGGCTGGAAATACAAGGACGAGGACATCGCCAATACGCCGGAAGAAAAAGAACAAGCCGAGGAGGTGTTGCACTTTGACGACGCCGTTTACCGCGTTTACAGCAATGGGCAGACGAATCTGGGCATTTACATCGCCCATTGGATGCCGGGAAAGTTCAGCTCGGAAAAAGTCGGCGCGCATTCACCGGACACCTGCTGGGTGCACAATGGCTGGGACAAGTTGCCGGGTGGGCAGCAAGGGGTCGAACAGCAAGTTGCGGGCGGCACGCTCAAGAAAATGGAGACTGGAACTTACGTGAAGGACTCACAAAAGGTGTATGTCATTTTCTGGCATTTGGTCGGGCAAGAGCCGGTGTTTTACGATTTGACCGGGTGGAACAATGGACTCGCCGGACGCATTGAGCGCCTGCCGGCACTCTTGTCCGATTTCGCGCAATTCGGCTTGGACCAGCGCAAAGAGCAACTCGTGCTGCGTATTTCCTCCGACGTGCCGTTCGACGAGTTATGGACGGACGCGGGATTTGCTACTTTCATGGACCAACTTGGCCGCGCTTTTGACCTCTACGCAAAGCTGCCGCCAAGCACTGTCAATCCGACCAGTCACACCGCCGCCATCACGCTACCGAATGACGTGTGGACGCTCTGATGCCTTGACCAATTCCAGAGTATATAAATCGCCGCCATTGTCTGTCCGGCCTTCCAGAGTAAAACCCAAACCGGGCAGCAAACCGGCCACTAAATTGTTTTTGGCCGTGGGCAAATAAATTCCGCGCAAACGGCGCACGCCCTGGGAACGCGCGGCGGAGACGAGTTCGTTAAACATCAAATCCTCCAAGCCACGGCCAATGACTCGGCAACTCATCACCCAACTATCAATTTCCCATTCGCCATCGGCACCAGGCACAACGATCCAGAAACTGACCAGGCCATTATCGCCAAAGCGGTCGCGCAATCGAAACCAACGGGCGTGCGCACCGGGACGGGAAAGCAGGGATTGAATTTCAGCGCGGGAGTGGCGGCGGGTGGTGAGGTTCCACTGATTGGTGCGCGCCAGGAGTTGCTCAATCCGGTCGAGTTCGGTCGCGGTCACCGGACCCTGTTCACACTGCATTTCCAGGCCACGCAGAAAATCCTCCAAGGAATTGAATCCTGCCCGCAGCTCCTCGCGTTGCTCATTGGCCTGGTATGCGGCGGTGCGATTGCGGTCTTCCGCGGAGACGGTAATGGTGTCAAAAAACCGACGGGCGCGAAGAGCGGGAACGTAACCGGCGGGATCGACCGACAATTCAGGAACCGCAACTTCAGGCAAAGCTTGCCGCACGCGAGCGCGCTCGGCCGGGTGGTCGTCGACGAACACAAAACTATCAAGTCCGAGGTGGAGTTTCGCCGCCAGCGCGCGGAGGTTCTCCGCCTTGTCGTTCCAGTTCACCATCCAACCGGTGAAGTCTTCACGACGCAGTGGCATTTGGCGCCGGGAAAATATTTCGAGCACATCCGCCTCGTTGTTTTTGGAACAGACGGCAAGCAAGGTTCCGCGTTCCTTTAAATCGCGCAAATAATTCTGATAGGCGGTGTGCGCTTCGCCAGCGGGAGTGCCAGCGCCGATGCGCACGCCCGCGATACCATCTTCTCCCGCGATGCCACCCCAGAGAACATCATCGAGGTCGGTGACCAAAACCTTGCGAGCTTGTCCCCAGCGCGCGCGCAACAAGGAAAGCCACAATTCGACCACCGCGACACTGCCACTGGGCGATGGATGCTGGCGCAGGGCCTCCCACAACCTTTCATCGGACCAATTTTCACCCGTCATTTTTTGGGTGTCGGTGATGTCGGCCCAGATAATATTGGACGGAAGCGCAGCGCGTAGTTGGGCATTTACTTCAGCCAAGGTGGCGCGCAATGCGGAATTGTTGCCGGGGATGTCAAACGATGGCCATAGAACAAGACCTAGGCCGTGTGCTGCAAGTTGGGCCAGAGCGGTTTCCTCTTTGACGATGGCGACGACGTTTGCACTCCCCGACTTCACTTCCCGCCAGCTGCGCAATAGAAGGGTAACTTCAGGATTGAATTGGCGGAGGGCGGAGCGGGGCTCCAGGATTTCCTGCCGCCAGGTGCCAAAGGGGGATTCGTAAAATTCCGGCCACCAGCCATCGCGAAAGGCCAGTGCGCGAAGCAAAGGCAGCAGAAAAGTCAAAGTGTTCGCACCAATGAGCGCTACGCGGCGAACCGGCCAGCCGTTAGGACGTGCGGGCGGAGGGGTGTTATTCAAAAATTTGGCGGCAGATGTAGCAGTGGAGAAATCAGCCGGAGCATCCAGCCCGGCACGTAATTCCTTCCATGCTTCAGCCCAGTTATTATGGGTGCGGAGGGAACGTGCCCGCGCAAGGGCTTCCGTAAAATAATTCGGCTTAGCAGGCTGGCTCATGGCAGAAGATCCAACAATTGGCGCACGTTACGCAAATGAGCGACCGTTTCCACCGGCACGCGGATGGAAAACGTTGCTTCGGTGGCGAGGATGATTTGTACAGTAGCCACGGAATCCCATTCCGGGCAATCGGTGGGAGAAAAGTCCTCCGTGATATGAAGCGCGGGCTGGTCGAGCACGTCGCGAAAAATTTCCTGAAGGCGCGCGAGTTGTTCGGGCCGGGTCATGGAGAATTGGGTAAATCGGTGAGGGACAAATCCGTCGAGGCCGCGATGAGTGGGAGACCGTCGGAACCGACGCGCAACAAGGCCACACCCCAGGAAAGACCAACCCCAAAGGCCGCGAGCAAAACCAGCGCACCGGGTTTTACTTTGCCCTGACGGACCGCTTCAGAGAGGGTGGCCGGAGTTGCGGCACCGCTGAGGTTGCCGACATTTTCTAGATAGAAAAATTGTTTTTCCGGCGGCACGCCAAGTTTTTTGTAAATTTGCTCAATCATGAAACGATTGGCCTGGTGCAAAATGACCAAGTCCAAATCCGCGATGGTCACGTGGAATTTCTCCATAGCGGCGCGCACGACTTCGGGAACCTGGTGGATGGCGAAATGAAAAATCGCCTGGCCGTTCATTTGAAAATGTTCGGCGGTGCGGACCACACCCGTTTCGTCGGCGATTTCCTGACGCGTGGATTCATTGCGCGGTTGGCGGGCGCCCGAGGCGGGCATGCAGAGGTAACGCCAGCCGGAACTGTCGGTGCCGAAATGAAATCCAAGCAGGCCTTCGTCTCCGGTGGCGGTGTCGAGCAGGCTCGCGACTGCGCCGTCGCCGTGCAAGGTCACGAGGGTGCGGTCCTGCGGGTGAATGACGCCAGAAAGAGCATCGGTATTCAGCACCAGTGCGCGGTGGGCGATGCCAGTGGCGAACAATCCCTGGGCAAGTGCGAGCGCGTAAGGGTACGCGGCGCAGCCCTGATTAAGGTCGTAGGCGGCGCAATTTTTGGACAAGCGCAGACGTTCGTGCAGGACATAGGAAGTGCCGGGGATTTGGTAATCGCCGGTTTGGGTGGTGACAATTAAAAGGTCGATACTTTCCCGGGGGATATTGCGAGTGGTAAGCAGGCGGTCAGCAGCGGAATAGGCCAAATCAGCGGCGGTCATCCCGGGTTCGACGATGCGGCGTTCGCGAATACCGGACAATTTGGCAATGGATTGGACGTTTTTCGCGCCGAAGCGGGCCTCCAGTTCCGCTTCCGTTAAGCGACGGGCAGGCAGGCAGTGATGGATGGCAGTGAGGGCAGCGCGCGGCATGGGCCGGAACTTAAGCAGACACAAAGCTAAAATTAAACGCGTTCGAGGACAAGAATGTCGGCAAACGTGCGCAGACTGGCGGCGTCGGCCGTGGGCATCTTGACGCCCATTTCATCCAAGGCAACCATGAGCATGAGCAATTGCACGGAGTCGAAACCGGGCAGAGAATACAAAACGGTATCGGGCTGGAGCAACTCGAGTGGAACCCTGAGTTCCCGCGCGACAGTCACGCGAATTTGTTCATCGGAGATCATTGGGCCGGAGCAGTGGCGGGCGCGGGGGCAAAGGGCAGGACTTCATCCGCAACGACCTCGTTATCAAATGCGGGCGAGTGATTCACGGAGACGGCCGGCACGCCGATGACCAAGGTGTTGGCCCGAGCGTCGCGCACGACGAAGGAGCCAGCAGCGACCGTGGCATTTTCCCCGACGCGCTTGCCGGGATGGATGACAGAGTTGGAACCCAAAAATGCAAGTTTTTCGACCACGCAATGGCCGTTGACGCGCACGCCGGGGCAGGCTTGGGAAAAATTGCCCATGACACTGTGGTGGCCGATGCTGGCACCGACATTAATAAGCGCGTACCGGCCAATTTGGGCAAATGGGCCAATGTAGCAGCGCGGTGCGACGTAAGTACCCGGGCTAATGAGTGCGCGGGGGGAAACGACGGTCATCGGGTCCACGATGGTGGCGGGTTGAAATCCGGCCTGCTCAAACAATTCCGAGAGCCGCTGGCGTTGGATATTGCTGCCGACCGCGCAATGGAAATAGAGGGGGCGGCCGCGATAAGCCTCCAAAAATTCCTGCACCGAACCCAACACCGGGAGGCCCTCAATGGTATTCCCGCGCAGGCTGGCGCGGTCATCCACAAAACCCTGAATATTCCAACTGCCAAAAATAGGGTCGAGAGACATGCGGGCGGCAACCCACAAGACCTCCAAGCCATGGCCCCCGGCACCGACAATCACCAACGGGCGTGGAGCTTCTTTCGTTGCGAGCAATTCTTGCATGAAAAAAAGACGGGATTTGGTAATTACTGCCGCAGAGACGACATAATCTCAAATCAGTTACTTAAAATCAAGTCTTTACGGTTTCTTAATGATCAATTTACAAATGCTTGGTTTGGCAGAATCAGCCTTCAGACTAAAAATGAACCAATTATTTATGCGCACTGGCGGACTGTGAGTACTTCGGGTGCGGGCAACATTTTACGGTAGGCGGGGAAAAATCCGGTAGGCGCATCAACCGGCATTTGATTGATTCCTTCCCAGCGGCGGCACAAGCGCTGGTAAACGGGATCGTCCACAATCAACCGCCAGGTGTGAAAGCGAGCTCGCCCCGAGGAGAAGCCGCTTTTGAAAAGGAAAAGTGAGTCGTTTTTGGCCCCCACCCCACCGCCAAGGTGGAAGTGTTCGCAGCCTTGTTCCTTGGCCCATTGGCGGATGCCGTGGAGCAGCAGTTTGGAGCCATCAGAACCTTCGCCACCCAGTTTATTGCCAGACAGATGATATTGCACGATGCCCGAGCACTTGGTGAAAATGCCGCTGGAAGTTATTTCGCCGGATGGGTCGCGGGTATGGGCGAGCATAAAACGATCCCCGAGAGCACCTTTCAATCCGCGAAAATATTCCTGGGAGAAAAAGTAATGGGGGTCGGCCCGGACCCGCGTCATGGTGTCGTGGTAGATTTTGACAAACTCACCGAGATGGATGGCGTTGGGATCAAGCTCGAACCGATGCCCGAGACGGTTCATGCGATTGATGGGATTGCGGAAATCGCGCCGGGTATCGGACCATAATTCCTCGGTCGTCCGGCGCAAATCAACATTCACTGTTTCGCCGTGGGTGACGAGATGGCCAGAGGCTTGAAACGGTTTTAATGGAATGGGAATGAGCGGATGAAAACGCAACAGAATGCAACAGACATTCCGGCAGCGGAGATATTCG
>DATHOB010000206.1:0-15914 GCA_035485355.1 Opitutales bacterium
AGCGTGCCGACGATATTCCTCACCGCCAACAACAGCGAGAGCCACAAAGTCAAAGGCTTCGAAATAGGTGGCGATGATTACGTCACCAAGCCCTTCAGCTTTCCCGAGCTCATCGCGCGCATCAACGCCGTTCTCCGCCGCAGCGAAACGCTCAAGGACACCAATATCACCCTCAACGCGCGGCTCGACGAGGAACCGTTCGCCTTCTGTGGCGCGGAGATCAACCCCAAGCGCATGGAGATTTTGTTTCCCGACGGGCAAACCGAAAAAATCGGCCGCAAGGAACTGGGCATCCTGGTGCACATCGCCACGAACCCGAAGGAAGTCCTTACCCGCCAAAGCCTCATCCATGCGGTATGGGGAGTGCATGCCGACGTGCGCAGCCGCTCGCTCGACCAGTACATCGTCCGCATTCGCGAAGCCTATGGCCGCCACAACGGCAATCTGAACAGCTTTCGCACGATCCACGGCATCGGCTACATTTACGATCCAGACGAAACCCCCGCGACCGCCACTGCCGCGCCGCGCCCCGGGAAGGTGTAAACCATGTCCGCTTCCGCGACGCTGGAGCGATTCACCGCCGGCTGGGCAACCCATTCCCCTGCGGAAACCGAGGCCGCAGGCGCGGCACTGGCCGCGATTCTCCCGATCGACACCGTACTCGCCTTGCACGGCAGCCTCGGCGCGGGAAAAACCACTTTTGTGCGCGGCCTTGCCCGCGCCTGGGGCGTGACCGATCCGGTGACGAGTCCCACCTTCAATTACTATTTGTTATATCAAGGCGCCCGCCAGCTCGCCCACCTCGACGCCTACCGATTGGAAAAATCCAGCGACTTCGATTCCCTCATGCTGGAGGAGTTTTTGCGTACGCCCTGGTGCCTCGCCATCGAATGGCCGGAAAAACTCGACCCGCGCCTACCGCCCGGGGCCTGGGAACTGGACTTTTCCGCGCCGGAGGAATTGCGCCGGGTGATTACGCTGAAAGTGTGAAATGGGAGCGCGGAACGCGGAAATCTGAACCTCGGAAGGGCAAAATTTCGCGCGCACCCGCCCTTGTCACCCACTTTTATTTCCGCGTTCCGCATTCCAATTTCACACTCCACATTTTTTCCTCAATGCGCGACCACGATTCCCGACGCCCCGATCACCGCGCCGACGACCGCCCCATACGCCACGTGCCCAACCCAGTGCGATAATGCTATCGCAAAACTGCGCTGCCGGAATTCCGGCAAGGGATGCGTGTCCGCCACCGCACCGATAAGGATGAGGGACATGAACAGACCATGGAACATTCCAAATGCGATGCCCCACAGCAAATTGGTTCCGAAGCCCGGTTCCGCGATGGCCAGCATCGTCAGGGTGTAGAGCTGCGCAAAAAACACTCCCGCCACGGCATGCATCAACCAGCCGACTTTCGACGCCTGATCATAACTGCGCGTGATGAGGCTGCCCACGGCCACGATCATC
The DNA here is from genome assembly GCA_035485355.1 of Opitutales bacterium. GTDB lineage: Bacteria > Verrucomicrobiota > Verrucomicrobiia > Opitutales > JABDGR01 > JABDGR01. Next base: position 1,468 of record DATHOB010000206.1, read on the forward strand.
CGCGCATTCACCAGGCCGCTTTTCGTGAACGCCCACAACACCATCACCATCACTACCGCACCCAGCCCGCCAGCAATCGCCGACCAAAGCATGAACCGCCCCACAATTGACGCAACGTTCATAGGCAAACCTAGTCCAAGTCGGCGCTTTTATCAAGCCACCCACCTGAAAAAATCACCCTTTTTACCAATCTTTGCTCAAATGTGCCACATCTCCGCCGCATCGCGCGAGATCAGGTCTTCCACCGTGTGCGCTTTCAACGCGCTTTCCACCGCCGTGCCCACCTCCCGCCACACTGCCGAGACCCGCGTGCCCGATTGCCCGGCCGACGGCGTCGGCGGCTCCAGCATCTCGGAATCCACCACCCGCACAATATCATAAAGCGATATTTCTTGCGGGGCCCGCGCCAGCGCGTAGCCGCCTTGTTTGCCCCGGCGGCTGGAGATGAGGCCGCCGTTGCGCAGCTCGTTGAGAATCTGCACCAGGTAATTGGCCGGTACCGCCTCCGCCTTCGCCAGCGCCTCGATATGCGCCAGCCGTGGCTTGCCGTAGGCGCGCGCCAACTGGGCCAGCACCCGGCATGCGTATTCGACTTTGAGCGAGATTTTCACCTCCATCTACGATAGGCCCCTCGCCCGGGCGACGCAAGCGCGGAGGGCGGAGTGCTCTGATACTTGGCCGGGGAACATCTTTTTTTGTTTGATTTGCGCTTGGGCGGTTTCCTTATAGGAAGCATGGGGCGAACCTTGGTCGCGCCTGCCCGCTACCCGCCACCATTCCGCCCCACTCATGAAAACCCGCCGCTCTTTGCGTGGCATATTATTGTTGGTGATGACGGTCTCGTGCTTCGCCATTGGCCTGATTTCCGCGGTGTGGATCGGTATCATGCTCTTCAATGTGCCGCTGAGTCAGCTCTATGGCCGGAAGGCGGTCGATCATGCGGTGGATGTCCTGTTTTTTGTTATCGAGGGTTCCCTGTTGGTCACCCTCATCGCACCGGCCATGATTTTGGCGCTTTGGGCCGCCTACCAACGCAAGCTCCACCCGGAAGGCGCCCATGCCTGGACGCATCGTGGTAGGATCAAAATGCGCAAGGGCGATTTGCCCGGCGCGGTGGACGACTTCACTCGCGCCCTCGAGGTCGATCCGGATTTTTCCAACGCCTACCTCACTCGCGCCCTGACCAAATCGCGCCTCGGTGATTTTACCGGCGCCCTCGCCGACTTAGATCGCGCCCGCGAAACCGGCGCGCCGTGGTTTACCGTGATGCTGTTGCGCAGCCTGACCAAACTTCGGTTAAAAGTCCGCATTCCCCGCGTGGCGGTGGGGGCGGCCACTCTCAACGATCAACCTATCCGCTTGGCGTTGGACACCGGCTCCTCCTTTACCTGCCTGACCCGCATCACCGCGCGCCGGCTAGCACTGAAGTCCAACATCGTGTCGCACGTCCATGTTAACGCTTCGCGCGGGCTGCTATCGCTTACGGCCGAACCCGCCCGCGTCACGTTGGGCACACAAACGCTCGACGCACCCCTGCCGGTGCTCAATATTTCGCGCTTCTTTACCCTATCCGGTTTTGACGGGCTGCTCGGCTGGCCGGAAGTGCGGGACAATATTCTCGTTTTCGATGGCGCGCAGCGCACCATAACCGCCATTGCGGAATTGCCCGCGGAAACCGCCAACTGGCTGAAACTCAAAATCCACCCCGACCAACAACTGGTGCTCGAGCTCCCCCTGCTCGATGGCACCGTAGGTACTTTGCTCGTGGACACCGGCGCGGGCCATGGTCTCGCCTTGCCGCGCACGCGCCTGAAAGCCTGGCGCGCGGCCCATCCGCAAGCGTTGCGGACGAGTTTCCGGCGGAAAGTTTTTGGCCGCCAGATTATGCCCGGCACTCGCTCCTTTGATGCTTCGGAAGTCTGGGCCGACGAAATCGAACTTGGCCCGCTAACGTTGACCGATATTCCCCTGCGCAACGCAAATTATGTCGAGGCCAACCGGCGGCACAAGAACCGCCTCGGTTCCATCGGCATGTATGCGCTCACGCGGATGGATTTGGTGGTGGATGGCAAAAATGGTTTCGCGTATGTGAAGCCCAAGTCGCCGCCCGGGCCAGCCTATGCGCGCCTCCCGCGGCCCGGCATTGCTCCCGTGCCGGTCGAGGATTGGTCGCTCGCGGGCGAGGTCGCTTTGCGTCCGACCCATTTGCTCGCGTTCGGCTGCGTCAGCCAGGCGATGAAAAAAATGCGCCAGAATGCCTACGCCGGCGCCCTGGCGGATTGCGACCGCGCCCTCGAACTCGAACCGGACAGCTTTCCAGCCTACTTCGCACGCGGGCGCATTAAAGACAAACAGAATGACACCGCCGGGGCCATCGCGGATTTCACCCGTGCGCTCGAAATCGACCCCCGCCAACCCGGCGCATATCTCCTGCGCGGCGTGGCACGGGCGGAGCTCGACGACGAACAGGGTGCGCGCGAAGACTACCAACGCGCCCGCGAGCTGGGTGTGCGCAAAATGCGGATCCGTTTCGTTCAGTTGCTGATCCGTTTTCTCCACTCGCGATTGGGCCGCCAGGGCAACTTTAAAGCCACCACCAAGTCCGGCAATCTCGAAGGCGCCATCTTGCGCTTTTCCCTGGTCGTGGCGGGCGGCGGCAGCCTCTTGCTCCTGTTGCAAAAATTAACCCCGGGGCCGGCTTTTCCCGAGATTACGTGGAGTAATTTTATTTTGTTTCTGATTCTCATCATGGTCGTGCTGCCCATCGGGCGGGCCTTTCTGGCGAGCTATTTTGATTCCTGGCCCGAGGATGGCGGCGATGCCGGTGGCGGCCTTTCCCATTTGGAATTGGTGCGCGAGTGGACGAATGAGATGCTTTTCGTCAGCATCTATTCGCTGATGATGCTGGACAAATTGCCGCTCCCCGGGCCGTTAACGGCGTGGTGCTTTTACGCCATGGGCTTTTTGCTGACCTGCAACTGGTATTTCATCGCCCGCCGCCTGCAGCGGCCACCGCCGCTCAGAATTATGCAATCGAAGCCCAAGCTGGTTTTGTGGTTGTTTGGCTTGGTGCTGATTATCGCTTGGATGCTCGTCATATTCTTTGTCGGCAGCGCCGCGCTCGGAATATAACCGCCCTGCATCCAGGTTGATTTTAATTTCATCTTCCGCCATTCTAGCCAACTTAGTCGCCCACCTCTTACCCCTGTCAACGTGAGCAACCGCCCCTTACTCAAAGCCATACTGGTTTGGATGTTCTTCGGCGTCATTTTCGCCGGCCTAAGTCAGGCGGTTGATTTTGTCTCCCCCCGCACCAACGCGCCAGTAACCGAAGCCAACGACCCCGGCGGCCACGATGCCAAAGTCGCCTACCCCAATGCCACCGTCAACGGCCAGCCCGCGCATTTGGAATTGGACACCGGATCCTCCTCCACGTCCTTCATGTTGGCGGGTGCCAACCGCCTCGGCCTCAAAATTTTGCCGCCGCCCGCCGAGGATATGAGCCGCAAGGGCGAGGCCCCCATCGGCCTGTCCGAGCCAGTCAAAGTCACCATCGGCAGCCAGTCCTTCACCGCGCCACTGGAGGTGATTAACATGCCATGGTATTCGACCTTTATTTCCACCTGGAATCCCGACGGCTTGGTCGGCTGGTCCGAAGTCCGCCACAACATCCTCGTGTTCGACTCCGTCCAGCGCGTGGTCAGCAGCGTGCCCAAGCTCCCCGCCGTCACCGCCAACTGGCTCAAAGTCAAAGTGCGCGACGACAGCGTGCTGACCATCGACCTGCCCATGCCCGACGGCACCGTCGGCACCATTCTCATCGACACCGGCTCGCCCTTTGGCGTCTGCCTCCCGCCTGCCACTTGGCAGGCCTGGCGCGACGCCCACCCCGACGTTCCCCTCACCACCGTCCCCTATTTCGGCCCCGATGCCGGCAACACCCAGGCCCTCGAAGGCTGGGCCGACGAAATTTCCGTCGGCAATCTCACCCTCACCGACGTGCCCGTCAGCCAGGCGAGCGACGGCGAATCCAAGCAGTTTGAAAATTTTGCCGGCGCTTTTGGCCTCTATGTCCTCTTGCGCATGGACCTCATCGTGGATGCCGACGATCATGCCGCGTATCTCTCGCCCCGCCCGCCGCCGGGGCCGCCGTATGCCGGCGTGCCGCGCCCGCACTTCCGCGCCAGCCTCACCGCGCCTGTGCAAAATTGGAACTGGTCCGTCGCCAACAACGTCGTCCTCAAATCCGCTGACCTCTATGTCGCGTCCGCCCGCTATAAAGTTAAGATTGAGGACTTCAAGGGCGCCATTGCCGATGCCAATCTGGCTCTCGCGATCGACCCCAAAAATCTCGACGCTTTGGTGATGCGCGGCTCCGCCAAGGATTCCCTCGGCGATTACGACGGCGCCATCGCCGATGACAACGCCGCCATCGCCATCGAGCCGAAAAGCGACGGCGCGTTTGACAACCGCGCCATTGCCGAGGAAAGCAAGGGCGACCTCGCCGCCTCCATCGCCGACCACCGCCACGCCATCGACCTCGACGCCAAAAACCCCGACGCGTGGATCGCCCTCGGCCTCGACTACCAAATCCAGGGCAATTTCACCGACGCCCTCGACGCCTATTCCAAAGCCGTCGATACCCAACCCGACAACGCCGACTACCCGCGCCTCTACCGCGAATTGCTGCAAGTGCAAATGGGCTCGCCCCCGCCCCAATTTGCCAAGGCCCTTTCCACCTGGCCGGACGGCTGGACCAAGCACCTCGGCCAATTCCTCGCGGGAATGATGGACGAATCCGCGCTCCTCGCCGCCGCCGAAAAACGCGGCGACGAAACCGTCCGCGGCCAGCAATGCGAAGCCAACTATTTTATCGGCGCGATGCGCGTCATCCACGGCGACCTCGCCGGCGCGCGCGCTAGTTTTCAAAAATCCCTCGCCACCGACGAGCGCGATTACTACGAATTCAAATTCGCCCGCGCCGCCCTGGCCAAATTGACGACTGGCGCAGATCAGCCCGCCGCTACCAATTCCGCCCCTGCGGCGGATACGGCGACGGGAAATTAAATTTTGGGGCTCAGTTAAGCCGAATTTAACTCCGCTCACGCCGCCGATGCCTTGACCACCCGCGCGGCAATCTCCGCCACCGGGAGCTTCGCCAAATCCGACGGCGACACGCGGTTTGCATGCACCCACGGCAGCCCGCGCAGCGGCTCGCTCAACACCAGCGCCCGGTGCGCCGCGACATCATCCACCCGGTCCACCGGGGTGAAATACGGCGCGCCTTTCAGCACTTCCGGTTTTTCCCGCACCAGGCGCAAAATCGCCAGCACGGCGTCGCTGAACCGATCCAGTTCCGCCTTGGTGTAGCTTTCCGTCGGCTCGATCATCAGGCCGAACGCCTCCGGCCACGCCACCGTCGGCGCATGGAAGCCGAAGTCCAAAAATAATTTGCCGATGCGCGGGATGACCGCCGCCGTCGGTATGCCCGTCTTCGTCACGCGCTCAAAATCTTCCGGCGAGAGCGTCAAAATAAATTCGTGCATGCGCGGCTGCTCGGCCGCGCCCGCGCCCGCGGGCAACGAATCATACTCCGTGCTCAACTTCGCATACAAATAGCGCGACGCCAGCACCGCCACCGCCGACATCCGCCGCACGCCTTCGCCGCCGAGCCGCAGCAAATACGCATACGCCCGCACCTTGTGCGCAAAGTTCCCCCAATGCCGGTGGAACGAGCCGATGCTCTGCGGCGCTTTCACCGCGGTGAATTTGCCGCCGTGTTTTTCAATCTGCATGCCGGGCAGAAAATTTTTGAGCCGCTCGCTCACCGCCACAATCGCGTCGCCCGGGCCGCCGCCGCCATGGGGAATCGTCCAGGTCTTGTGCAAATTATTGTGCAGTGCGTCTACACCCATCGCCGCCAGGTTCACCCAGCCGGCAATCGCATTCATGTTCGCGCCGTCCATATACACCAGCCCGCCCGCCGCGTGCACGTCGTCCGCGATGCGCTTGAATTCCGTCTCAAACAGCCCGCAGGTGTTCGGGTTCGTGATCATCACGCCCGCGAGGCGCTTGCCAAAACGCGCAATCTTCGCCTCGCAATCGGCGAGGTCGATGCGCCCGTCGGAGGATGCCTCGAGCAAAACGATGCCCGCCGGTTCGCCATTTTCCACGCGCGCCGCAAACCCTGCCATCGCTGCGGTCGCAAAATTCGTGCCGTGCGCGCTTTTCGGAATCAGCAGCACATCGCGGTAGCCCTCGCCCCGCGCGCGGTGGTAAGCCTGCATCATCTTCAGCCCCACCAGCTCGCCCTGCGCGCCCGCCAGCGGCTGCGTGGTGATCGCCGCCAACCCGGTGATGCCCTTGAACCATTCCTGGATCTCAAACAAAACTTCGAGGCAGCCTTGCGCGTCTTCCGCCGGCGCCTGGGGATGCGTGTTCACGAAGCCCGGCAGATTCGCCGCCCAATCGTTCACATACGGATTGTATTTCATCGTGCACGAGCCGAGCGGGTAGCACGCATCGTCGGGGCTGACGTTCAAGTCGCCGAGCTTTTGGTAATACGCTACCAAGTCGCCGTGCGAAAAATGCGCCAGCCCGGCCTTGCCCTCGCGCAACGCGCGCGCCGGGATTTCCGGAATGAAATTTTTCGGCGCATTGGCCGGGCGCGGGCCGAATTCCGTGTCGAAAAATTTCTCCAGCTTCGTCAAATCGCTTTCGCTCTGCGCGTCGGTGAACGCGAGCTTGAGCAACTGCCGGCCGCCCGGCAGGCGCGCGGACACATCCACGCCCGCGTGTATCCCCGCCAGGCGCGCGCGCTCCAACACCGCCGCCACCGGCCGGGCCAGCTCCAGCGTCGGCTCGTTGTAAAACGGCGCGGCAAACGCCAGCTTTACTCCCGGCCGCAAAAGTTTTTCGACCATCGCCACCGCGCGCTGGCGGCCTTGGCCCACCGCATTGGCCAAGCCTTCATCCCCGCGCTCCAGCAACGCCGCGCCGACGAGCGTGGCCAAAAACGCCTGATTCGAGCAAATGTTCGACGTCGCCTTGTCCTTGCGGATGTGTTGCTCGCGCGTGGACAGTACCATCACGCAGCAATCGCGCCCGGCCAAATCATGCGCCTTGCCGACGAACCGCCCCGGCGTCGCGCGAATGTCGTTCTTCACCTGTTGATTGTGCCGCACCGCGAACACGCCCAGCCCCGGCCCGCCGAAATTCGGCCCAATCGCCAGGTGCTGCCCTTCGCCCACCAAAATATCCGCGCCGCGCACCCCCCACTGCGCCGCCGGTTTCAGCCCGCCGGTCGCAAACAGAATCGGGTCCACTACCGCAATCGCCCGCGTGCCCAATTCCCCGGCCAAATCCGTCAGCGCGTCCACGTCTTCGAGCAAACCGAGGCCGTTGATTTGCGGAAAGGCGATGGCCGCCAACCGCGGGCCGAGCGCCACCGCCCGCGCGCGCACCGCCGCCGCCTCGATCAACCCCGTCTGCGGATTCGGCGCGATGATTTCCAGCTTCATGCTCGTGTCCGCCGCGTGCGTGTGCAGCACTTCGAGGTCGCTCGGGAACAACGTCCCCGCGAGCAATACCGTGTCCGCCTCGTTTTTCTCCGCCAGCCGCAAGGCACAGCAACACGCCTCGAACAACGCGCTCGCCCGGTCGTAGAGCGACGAATTCACCGCCTCAAACCCCGTCAGTTGCGCCATCAGGCATTGGTAAATCCAATGCGTCAGGAGCGAGCCCTGGCTGCGCTCCGGCTGATACGGCGTGTAGGCCGTCGTCAAATTGCGAATCGCGCAGACATCGGCCACAATCGCCGGCACGCGGTAAACCGGCAGCCCGTCACCCAAAAATTCCGCCGCGGTGCGGTTCTTCGCCGCAATGCTGGCGAGCCGCGCTTGCAACGCCTCATACTCCAATTCCTCCGGCAGCGGCAGCTTCGGCTGCGCGCGGATTTCCTTCGGCAAATGCGCGAACAAATCCTCCAGCTTCGTCAGGCCGAGCGTGCGGAGCATCGCGTTCAAATCCTCCTCGGTCGCGGGAATGTAGTGCCGCACCAGTTCCCGCGGCAACGCGGCGGGATCATAATTCAACGGCGGACGCGCGGACGCGTTGGCGGCGGGCAAGGGTTCCGGAGCAGACAAAGACGGCATGTTGCGCAACATTTGAAGGAAAACCGCCCAAGTTGCAAGAAAGTGTGGCGTGGAAAGTGTGAAATCGGAATGCGGAGTGCGGAAATGGCTATCGGATGTCGTGGGTTGACGCATAGGGAAATTTCTGCGCCCGAAGTTCGCATTTCCGTGTTCCGCGTTCACATGTCACATTTCCCACTTCACCCTCTACCCCTGCCGCCGCGCATGCTTAATTTCCGCACTCCGCGTTCATACTTCACATTTCACACCCCACCCTCCACACTTCCTTCCATGACCCGCTCCGCCCGCGCCGCCTTCGTCGCCCGCCGCCTCGCCGAGCTTTACCCGCGCCCGGCCATCCCGCTCCTTCACCGCGACCCCTACACCCTCCTCGTCGCCGTCATCCTCTCCGCGCAATGCACCGACGTGCGCGTCAACCAAGTCACGCCCAAGCTCTTCACCCTGGCCGACACCCCTGCGAAAATGGCCGCGCTCACCGTTGCGCAAATTGACGCCATCGTGCGCCCCTGCGGCCTCGCGCCGATGAAGGCGAAAAACATCCGCGAAATGTCCCGCCTGCTGCTCGAGCGCCACGGCGGACAAGTTCCCCAAACCTTCGAAGAACTCGAAGCGCTGCCCGGCGTCGGCCATAAAACCGCCTCCGTCCTCATGACCCAGGCCTTCGGCCAGCCCGCATTTCCCGTGGACACGCACATCCACCGCCTCGCCCTGCGCTGGAAACTTTCGCGCGGCCCCAGCGTCGTCCACATCGAACGCGATTTGAAAAAACTTTTTCCGCCCGAATCCTGGCACGACCTCCACCTCCGCTTCATTTACTATGGCCGCGAACATTGCACCGCCCGCGGCTGCAACGGCCACACCTGCGAGATTTGCCAGACGCTCAATTCAGATAGCACGGCCCGTTGTGTTGTCGCGTAGCGACAATACGATAATAGCCGTGGGCTTTAGCCCACGGAAACCGAGACGGGCATAAATGCGTCGCGTAGCGACGCTTGAGATTGGCTTGGTTTCCTAATTTCAAGCGTCACTACGTGACGCGGTGAAAAGCAATCCTAGATACCGTGGGCTAAAGCCCACGGCTATTATCAGCGTCTCGCTACGCGAGACCAACTCGCCCGACGCGGAAACGAAGATGGCAAAATGTCGGCATAACCACCGCGCTACGGCAGAAACGCCGCTACCTGCTAGGCCATTACTCGAAAGCCGCGAAAGATGGACATCGCACGCCCCAGTCGCTAATTTCCAGCAGATGCCCTCGGCCGTTTCCGCTCCCGCTCCCCTCCCCCTGAAACGCGGCGTGGCCCTCGTCACCGCAGGTTATTTTCTTTCGCGCTCCTTGTTCTGCCTTATCGGCATCCGGTTTGATGGCATGGACAATCTCAATTCCTTTCTCCAATTCATCGACCCCCCGCTGCTCCAGCACGACCTTCTCGCCAGCCTCTATTACTCCAGCTTTCCGCCGCTGTATAATCTCATCGTCGGCGTGATGCTGAAACTCTTCGGCGAATCCGCCGCCGCGTTTTCCATTTTGCATCTTTTTCTCGGGTGGATGCTCGGCCTCGTTTTATTTGTGCTGTTTTCCGACCTCGGTATAGGTCGCCGCGTGGCCGCCGCCGCCGCGCTGCTGTTTTTGATTTTGCCGCCCGCCATCCTTTACGAAAATTGGCTGCTCTACACCTATCTCGAAACGCTGCTTTTCACCCTCACGGTCTGGTGTTTTCTGCGCTTCATTCAAACCCGCCGGTTTTCCTGGAGTCTCGCGCTGTTTGCCTGTGCCGCGGCGCTCGCGCTGCTCAACGCGCGCATGATGTTTTTTGTCTTCATCATCGCGTTTTTCCTCTGGCTGGCCTGGCGGCAGGGCGGCCGCCCGCCGAAGTTCGCGCGCACCGCCGCCCTCTCCGCCACGCCGCTGCTGCTCGTTGTGCTCGTCATGGCGAAAAACGCCTGGCTCTTCGGCACGTTCACCGTGGATCCGCATTTCGGCTTCCACATGGGCAACGGCTTCATCTTCGAAGCCTGGCGCGACGACGAAACCCATGCCGTCTGTGAAAGCGATTATCCGCTCCTGCTCATTCCGCCCACGCTGTTCCCCTCGGCGGAAAAGGCCGGCCTGGAGCCTCCCGCCAAAACCGGCATCCCCATTCTCGACTCGCCCACTCGCTCCACCGGCTATGCGAACTATAACAGCAAACTCTATTTGATGCTCTCGCCGATGTATACTGACGAGCTGGTGGATTTCATCCAGCACCATCCGCTGCTCTATGCCCGCTTCGTCAAAAACGCACTGCTCAATTACTGGCAACCGTCGAACGAATATTCCTTTTGGCAAACCGACAATCCCTACGGCTTTTCCCGTCTGAAAAACCGTCAGGCCCTCGGCCTTTATGATTCCATTTACAGCAAAGTTTATCCGCTTTTTCTCCTCGCCTATCTCGCGGGCATGATCGGCGTCCTTTGCGTCGGCTGGTCGCGTCGTTGGGCCGATGCCTATTCCGTCACGCTCACCTTCGCGCTCGCCACCGTCGCCTACAACATGCTCGCCGTCTTCGTCACCCTTGGCGAAAACGACCGCTATAAATTCACCGTCGAACCCCTGCTTTGGGTCATCGCCGTTTGTTTTCTTGCGCAATTATTTCGCGGTAGAAAATCAAAAATTTAATTGGTTTTTTGCGCTGTTACCGCCGTGGGTAAAGTTGGCTCCTGTCCTTTTTGGTAAAACACCACCCCGAGCGCCGTGCTGTTGGGTTCGGCAAAATTCGCCACTTCGGGATACTCCGCGCGCAATATCGTGATTAAATTTTTCAAATTATCCGGCGCCGCGCCCAAATCATCGTGCGTCGCCACCAGCCAGAGGCGCGGTGGCTTGGCCGCCAGCAACGGCGCGATATTCACCGCCATTTTTTCCGGCGGGGTCGGCGTGTCGCTGCCAAACTTGATGATTTGCTCGCTCACTTCCGCATGCGTCACGCGCGGCCAATAATAATCAAACGCATAACGCGTCAGGTCGAACACCAACACCACATCGCCCGGCTTCGCCAGGGTCGCCAACCGCGCCACCACTGGTCGCAAATGTTCATTCGCCAACGGCGCGCGCGCCTCCTCCACCCGGTCGCGCATCAGCGGCCAGAACGCAATCAGCAGCAACGCCGCAAGCGCCAGCCCCCATTTTCTGGGCTGCGCATAATCCGCCAGCGCATCCACCCCGCGCCCGGCGAGCCAGAACAGCAACGGCAGCGCAAACAACAACAACCGCGCCGTCAGCGGATAAAATTGCAACAGCGATGCCAGCGCCGTGAAAAATAAAATCAGCGTGATAAAAATAAACTCCGGCCGTTGCTTGCGCCACGCCATCCCCGTCCCGATAACGACCAGCGCCAGCCAGAACCACCACGTATGCTCCGCCGTCGCCACCACCCACGTGCCGAGCACCCCCGCGCGCAGGACTTCTATCAGCGCATCCAGCGGCCACAGTCGCAAAAATAGTTCATTATGATAAGCGCGCAACGCCGGGTTGCCCAGCGCGGTGTCGAAACTCAACCATATCTGCAGCGCGAAAAACGCCACCCATACTAGTCCGATAACCGTCCACCCCGCAAAATTCTTCCACTGCTTTTCCTTGATCGCGCCCACCCACCCCATAATTCCCAGCGCCCCCAGCACAAAAATGGCCGGTTGCGAAAACACCAACGCCGCCATGCCCACCGCTGCCAGCGCCAGCATGCGCTTATCGCTCAGCGGCGTGGTTAAAAATTTCTCGCGAAAAATAAACAGCAAAAACGCGATGAGTGCGTCGGTGGAATACTGTTTAAATTCGTTCGCGTAATAAATCATCGGCCACGACCACGCCAAAAGCGCCGTCGCCGCCAACGCCCCCGCGCGGCCCAATTTTCTCCACGCTGCCCAGCCAAAAATCACCAACAACGCCAGCCCCGCCACGAGGGGAATGAACCGCAACGCCTGTTCACTGCTCCCCGCCAGCACTGTCACCCCGCGAGTCGCCAATAAAAATCCCGGCGGCGCCACTTGGTCCCCGCCAAGCCGCCCCGCCGCCAAATCCCGCACTGACGCTTGCAAAACATTCTGCGCCAGCGCCGCCTCGTCCAGCCACAAACTTCGATTCGCAAAATACTCCACACCCCGGCAAACCACCCCGGAGATTATAATCGCCACCAATAACCACACCCCAATCCCGCTGCCTGTTTTGGCCGGGGGTGTTGAAGTTGCCGCATGATTGCGTTTTTTTGCCATGAAAATTTGCGCAAGCGATGAACGTCATTGAGGAGCGGTTTTATCCACGAATTGACACGAATATTTCTGAAGAATAATTATTTCTCCTCTCATTCGTGTCCATTCGTGGAAAAAATCTACTGCTGTTGCGCCGCTTGCGCGCTCGCATCCATTTGGACGAGCTTGACCAACGCCGCGCGCGCCGCCTGTTCTTCCGCCTCTTTTTTCGAGCGGCCTTCGCCCTCGCCGTAAATTTCCCCGCGCACCGTCAGCTCGACATGAAAAACTTTCGCGTGGTCCGGCCCGGCCGTTTGCTTGAGCCGGTAATTCAGCGCCGCGCCCTGCCCGCGCTGCGCGAGCCATTCCTGCAACCGGCCCTTCGGGTTGTCCTCGCTCAGCAATTCCGTGCGCAGTTCACCCAAATCGCCAAACCACCGCAACACCGCCACCCGCGCCGCCGCATAATCGCTGTCCAAATACACCGCGCCGACCAACGCCTCAAACGCATCCTCCTGCGAGGACGTCCACTCGCGCCCGCCTGCCGCCGCATCGCCGCGCGCCAGGCGCAGACACGCCGGCAACCCCAGCTTGCGCGCCAGTCCGGCCAGCAATTCACCCTTGCCCAAGGCCGACCGCGCCCGCGCCAACTCGCCCTCGCGCTCGTTGGGCAAATCCTGAAACAACCGCTCCGCCAAAATCATGTTCAACACGGCGTCGCCCAAAAATTCCAGCCGTTGGTTGTTCGGCACCCGCTGCCGCTCCTGCTGCGAATATGAAGGATGCGTCAATGCCTCTTCCAACAAGGCCTTGTTTTTAAAATGATACCCTATGCGCTCTTGCAACGCCGCGAGCGAGGGATCGTGCGGCTCCTGCACCCCGCCCAATTGCCGCGCCATGAATCGCCGCAACCGCTCCAGCAAGGGTGTTGGCGGCGCAGCGACCTGCGCCACCGGCGGTTTTTTCCGGGGTTTAATTTTCTTCTCTGACATTAGGAAAGGATGAATGATGCGGGATGCGGGATGAAGCCCAAACTAAGACCCCAGCAAATAAAATTATCCCCGGTTTCCGTCCGCGAAACACTTCCGCCTTCCGCTTTCACACTTCAACCTTGCGCTGGCTCCGCCTTCTCCGGCAGCGCAAACCGCTTCGCCACTTCCGCCGCCAGCTTCGCATACGCCGTCGAGCCGGAGCACAGTGCGTCGTATTCAAAAATCGATTGGCCGAAGCTCGGCGCCTCGCTCAAGCGCACCGAGCGCGGGATCACCGTTTCAAAAACCAGACTCGGAAAATGTTTCCGCACTTCGTCCGCCACTTGCCGCGACAAGTTCGTGCGCACGTCATACATCGTCAGCAATATCCCGCCGACGGCCAGCCGCTCGTTCACGCCCGCCTGCTTGAGCTGCTCCACCACGCTTAAAATCTGGCTCAAGCCCTCCATCGCCAGATATTCGCACTGCAACGCGATGAGCAAATAATTCGCCGCCGCGAGGCTGTTCATCGAAATCAAACCCAGCGCCGGCGGGCAATCGAGGATGATCGCGCCAAACCGGTCGCCTTCGACGAGCGGCTTCAGCACCTCGCGCAACTGCACCAGGTAGTCATCCTTCTGCCCCAGCTCGATTTCAATCGCCGCCAAATCCACCTCCGACGGAATCAAAAAAAGATTCTCCTGCCGCGACGCCAGCACCTTTTCCGCCGCCGTGCCTTCGCCATGCAGCGGCCCGTATAAGCTCCGCCCGGCTTCTTTTTCAAAACCGAGGCCGCTGGTGCAATTCGCCTGCGGATCCAAGTCCACCAACAACGTGGGCACGCCCCGGCGCGCAAGGCCGAAGGCCAGGTTGATGGCCGTGGTCGTTTTGCCCACGCCGCCTTTTTGATTCGCAATGCTGAAAACAGTGGCCGCCATATCCTCGCGCATACTGCCCGCCCCCGCGCCAGAGTCGAGACTGGTTTTGCGCCGCCCACGTCCCGCCGACCTTGGTCAATCGCCCCTACGGCGACGCCGTTGCGTCCCCATTCACCGGCGGCGGGCTGAGGTATCTTTGCGCCAGGGCGATTTTTTTGGCA
>DATHOB010000207.1:0-10593 GCA_035485355.1 Opitutales bacterium
ATGCTTACTCGCGTCACGGCCAACGCAGGCCCATTGGGTGGCTTGCTCCGCACGGTGATCATGCGATTCAGCGGGGCCGCGTCCAAAAACGGAAAAAAGAAATTCCCCTGGGTCTCCGCCATCCTCGCCGGGATGGCCACCGCGGGCTTCACCTCGTGGTGGAAGCACCGGCATGACGAGCAATAATAAATTCACCCCATGCCTCCGCGATCTTGAGAGCCAAAATGCCATCCCCCAAGAATTCAGTCACACGGGCGCATTAAACGGTTCGCCGGATTCGATGGCGCCCAACGCCCCCAGATATTGGGTCTCAAAATCTGCCGTGGCCGAAACGCTCAGGCCAAGATTGCGGATGAGACCGTCCTTCAGGCCATAAATCCAGCCATGCACGGTCAGCTGCTGTCCCCGCGCCCAGGCATCGCGCACCATGGAGGCCTGGCACACATTGCCGACTTGCTCGACCACATTCAGCTCGCATAAACGGTTAACGCGCAACGGATCCTCGCGTACGACCTCGAGACAGGATTTGTGCCGCTCGGCGACGTCATGCACGTGGCGCAGCCAGTTTTCGGCCAGTCCTATTCGATCGCCACGCAACGCCGCGCGCACACCACTGCAGCCGTAATGGCCGCAGACGATAATGTGCTTCACCTTCAGTACATCCACGGCGAATTGCATGACAGACAGGCAGTTCAAATCAGTGTGCACCACCACATTCGCGATATTGCGATGCACAAACAGCTCACCGGGCAACAAATTCACAATCTCGTTGGCGGGCACGCGGCTGTCGGCGCAGCCAATCCACAAATACTCTGGCGACTGTTGCCGGGAGAGCTTCGTGAAAAATTCCGGATCGCGCGCGCGAATCGCATCCGCCCAGGCGCGGTTTTGGGCAAAGAGATGTTCCAGGGGTTGCATCAACACCCCATGCTTGGAGGCGCGCGCGGCTTGTCAATGGCAATGTCCGTGATGAAATTTAAGAAATTCGTCGAAAACCCCCTTGACAAAAGCCGTTTTTTATTTAACATGTTCGTTAAATACGAATCCGCGCCATGTCCACCGCTCAGCTTGATCTGACCTTTGCCGCCCTCGCGGACCCGACCCGCCGCGCCATCCTCGCCCGACTGGCGCTTGGCGAAACTTCAGTTTTGGAATTGGCCAAGCCGTTCAAAATCAGCCTGCCCGCCATTTCGCGACATCTGAAAGTTCTGGCCCGCGCCGGTTTGATCTCCCGCTCCCGCGAGGCCCAGGTGCGCCCGTGCAAACTCGAGGCCGAGCCGCTCAAGGATGCCGCCGATTGGGTCAATCATTACCGGGAATTCTGGGAACAAAGTTTTGACCGTCTCGATATTTATCTCCACGAACTCCAAAAACAGGACAAAACCCATGCCCGAAAAAAATAACCCCCCGGCTCCGACTGCAGATCAGCCCTTTGTCATCTCGCGTGTATTCAATGCGCCGCGCGCCCTCGTCTGGAAGGCGTGGTCGGACCGCGATTGCCTCATGCAATGGTTCGGGCCCAAGGGCTTCACCATGCAATCGGTCAAACTAGACTTTCGCCCCAGTGGAATTTTCCACTATTGTATGCGCGCGCCCGACGGCAAGGAGATGTGGGGCAAATTTGTTTACCGCGAAATCGCCGCACCGGAACGCATTGTCCTGGTCAGCTCCTTTTCGGATGCCCAGGGCGGCATCACCCGCCATCCCTTCAGCCCGGGTTGGCCGCTGGAAATGTTGACGACGACCACGTTCACCGAGCAGCAGGGCAAAACCACCATCACTATTCAATGGTCGCCGTTGAACGCCACGGCGGAAGGGTGCGCGACCTTCAACTCCGCCCGCCCGAGCATGAATCAGGGGTGGTCGGGAACCTTCGAGCAACTCGAGGCGTATTTGCAATCCCAGCAATCAAAATAAAACACCATGAGCACTAAAAAAATTTCCGAGTCCGTATCCTCCGACCGCGAAATCGTCATTTCCCGCGTCTTCGACGCTCCGCGCGAACTCGTGTGGGAAGCATGGACCAATCCCAAGCACGTCGTGAATTGGTGGGGGCCGGTGGGCTTCACCACCACCATTGAAAAAATGGACGTTCGCCCCGGTGGCGTATGGAAACACGTCATGCATGGGCCCGACGGAACCGACAATCCGAACAAAAGCAATTTTGTCGAAGTCATGAAACCCGAGCGCATCGTGTACAACCATGGTGGCGGCAAAAAAGGCGGCCCCGGCGTGCAGTTTCAATCCACCTGGACTTTCGAGGAACTGGAGGGAAAAACCCGGCTGACGATTCGGATGGTCTTTGCCACGGCGGAAAAGCGCAACGTGGTCGTCAAGGAATACGGCGCCATCGAAGGCGGCAAGCAAACCCTGGGCCGCCTGGCGGAGTATCTGGCCAAAGCACCGGTGGTGGTGGAGCGAATTTTTAACGCGCCGCCAAAAACGGTTTGGCGCGCCCTCACCGAGCTTGAGCAAATGCGGTATTGGTTTTTTCCTGACATTGCGGCGTTCCGAGCCAAGGTGGGATTTGAATTCAGTTTTAATGCGCAAAAGGATGGTAAAAATTTCCTCCACCTGCTGAAAATCACCCAGGTGGTTCCGGGCAAAAAACTGACCTATCAATGGAAGTACCATGACCATGCCGGCGATTCTTACGTCACTTACGAGTTATTTGCGAAAGGAAAGAAAACCCTTCTCAGATTGACGCACACCGGGCTGGAAACCTTCGCTCCCGAGCGCAATCCCGATTTCGCCCGGGGGAATTTTTTCCAAGGCTGGAGCCACATCATTGGCGTGTCGCTGCAAGGCTATTTGGAACGGCCCCGCGCCGAGGTTAGCTTCACCCGCATTTTCGACGCGCCGCGTGAACTCGTGTGGAAAGCGTGGACTGACCCCAAGCAAATGGCGAAGTGGTGGGGTCCGAAAATGTTCACCAATCCGATTTGCAAAATGGACGTGCGGCCCGGCGGCAAACTCCGCATTGTCATGCGTGCGCCCAACGGATTCGAACACCCCATGACTGGCGTTTTCCGCGAAGTCACTCCACCCTCGCGCCTGGTATTGACCACATTGGCGGTCGATGAAAATGAAAAACCTCTGCTCGAAGGTTTGGCCGACGCCACCTTCATTGCGCAGGGCAAAAAGACCAAGCTCATTCTGAAATCACACGCCACCGGCATCGCCCCCATCGCCGCGCAAATGCTCGGTGGCATGAAGGCCGGATGGTCGCAAAGTCTCGTGCGACTTCGCAGCCTCTTGGCTAAAGATTGAATCACAAACTCTATCTAACAGCTCCGTTCCCCATTAAATCCAGCTCATCCCATGCTCCTCTACATCCTCGCCGCCATCGCCGTAATTATTGTTGTTCTGCTGGTCGGCATTGCCACACGACCGGTGGACTTCAGCATCACCCGCTGGGCCACCATAGTCGCGCCACCAGCAGTGGTCTTTGCCCAAGTGAACGATTTTCACCAATGGAACGCCTGGTCACCGTGGGTCAAAATGGATCCGCAATGCCAAACGCTTTGCGAAGGTTCTCCCTCCGGCAAAGGGGCCATTTATCGCTGGGCGGGGAACGCCAAAGTCGGCGCAGGTAACATGACCATCACGGAAAGCCGTCCCGCCGAACTCATCCTCATCCGGTTGGAATTCATCAAACCGCTTCCCGGCGTCAACACTACCGAGTTCACTTTCAAGGTCCAAGGCAACCAAACCGTGGTCGGCTGGAAAATGTCCGGCAAAAACAATTTCATCGGCAAAGCCATGCACTTCTTCATCAACTGCGACAAGATGATCGGCGCGCAATTCGAACAAGGCTTGGCCGCGATGAAAAAAATCGCCGAAACTGCCGCTCACGGGTAAACCAAAATCCGATAAAACCGTATCGCGCCCGCCGTCCCGGTCGCGTCCGTCAGCGTCAGCACGTCGTTAATTCCCGCCTGCGCCGCGCCGATATTCTGCCAATCGGGGCTGATGAGTGAATCGCTGCGCTGCAATTGGTAGTTATGGCCGGAGTAGGATTGGATGGTAACGCTGTAGCCGTTGCCATCCTGCCAGGATTGCATGATTTGCGCATCTTGAGAGACGAGCACGGTACCGTGATTCACAAAATTTCCCGGCAAGCTGGGCGAACCGGTAACCAGATCGAGTATGCCATTGTTCGTAAAGGTGCCGCTGGTGGAAAACGACGTGCCGCCGGTGAACACCATATAACCGTTGTTGGTGACATTTCCGTTGAAAACCAGCGTCTGCCCACTGCCGGACATCACCACGCCGTCGTTGACCGTTGCGCCATTAAGGGTGCCGCTGCCACTCAGCGTCCCGCCATTGTCAATCACCACACTTGGCGAAGTAACTGCCCCACCGGCCAAGGAAAGCGTCCCGTTGCTCATTACCTCCAATGCGGAAGTATTGCCCATCGTGCCGCTAATCAACAATGTGCCGGCGGAAATTGTAGTCGGCCCATTATAGGACTCGTTGCCACTGAGCGTCCACGTGCCGACGCCGACTTTGTTAATCGCGGTGACGGTGGTGTTGCTAACAGTGCCATTGCCTTGCTCGACAATATTTCCCGCAAACGTCGCATCGGTGTTGCGGCTGCCTACATTCCACGTCAACACCGAACCGTTTGTTGGGCCGCCTTTGAGGAATGTGCCCACGCCGCCAGTCAACTCTCCCAAGGTGATGTTAGTGCCATTGGCCGCCACCGTTCCGTTATAATAAGCCTCCGTTTTGCTACCCAAATTGATTGCCGCCTGGGGCATGCCGGTGGCGGTCAGCAGACGCAAGTCACCCACGGTTGCGTTTGTGGTCACGACATTGAGTTGCCCGAAAAACTGCGACCAATCGCCGGTCAAATCCGTGCGCACGAAGGGAATGCTGAGCGTCAACGTGCCGCTGCCCGAAACCGCGCTGGATATCGTGTGGCGCTGGGCGGCTGATATCGTCCCCGCCCCTTCCACAATGATGCTGTTGGGAAACGTACCCGAGCCGGGCAGGTTGCTGCCATTCCAATCAAACAGGGATAATGTGCCGCCGTTCAAAGTTATCGGGCCGGTGCCCAATCCCGCGTCATTGGCATTCACACTGCCCAATGCGAGTGTCCCGCCGCTTACCACCGTGCCGCCGGAGTATGTATTGGGCCACGAGCAATTCAAGTTCGCCGACAGCGTATTCGTGTGGGTGATGTTTTGCGCCAGCACGATGTGCGTGCTGTCCGGGATGCTTGCGATGGTGTCGCCATCGGGCAGGCCATTCACATTATTTGTATTCACCGTCACCAACATCCCCACCGCGAGATTTGACGAACTGGACACAACCACCGAATTACTATTGAGCGTCAGCGTGCAATTGGGCACGGAAACCAACGTCGGCGAAATCGTCAACATCCCCGGGCCGGCTTGCGTCAGCACCATGGCGCCGCTCAATGTGCCATTGCCCGCCAAGGTGTAATTTTTCGTGCCGGTGACGGTAACGGAGTTGGGAGTCAGTGTGCCGTTCAGGGAGATGGCACTCGAGTTCGAACCCGTGCTGTTTATTGTCACAGCGTCGCCCGTGCCAAACGAAGTAGCGGAGCCATTGGCCACGAAACTGTTGGTCACGCCATTGTCCCACGTGCTGGAAGGCGGCGAATTGCTCCAACTGATGCTGCGACCGGAAGAGGGCGGCCCAGGTGCAGGCGCGGGCGCTTCAAAATCAAGATAGTCATACATGAAACACGCCGTCGCGTGGTCGCTGTGATATTGGTGGTCGAGCGTGATCGTGTTCGCCCCCACATGCAGCCGGCTCGAGGGTATCGCAATATGCGCCACCGAATATTTGCTGTGGATGCCCTCGCGAATATAGGTCGTCGCCCCCGGATCGGCGTTGGCTGGAGTGAAGCTGGTGAATATCGTCGAGTCGTCATTGACGTGAATTACCTGAATGGAACTCGGCGCGGCGTAAGCAATGTTCAGCCAGTAATTTCCCGTTATTACGGAACTGAGGTTAAAATTGATATGCCAGAGCCATGGTGACGCACCGACGTTGTCCACCGAATGCACATAATTGAGCGCCGTCGCCCAATTGTTGTCGCTCACATTGTATTCCAGCGGGTTGGCGAATTCATTGGAGAAATTGCCCCACATATCCGGCTTGGCGTATTCATCACCGTGTTTGAATTCCGCGGCCGTACGGTCAGGGATGCCGATTTCCCACACGAGGCTTGCGCCATTGTGCGGGACATTCCACGTCAGTGTGCCCAAGTTCTTGGTCGCACCCGCAGTCAATGCCCCCGGATCCATATGATATTCGCCCACCGCCCCGGTTCCGGGTGCCGTCCCTGCGCTATAGGCATACAGCCGGTACACCGCGGGGTTGCCAAAGGAATCCGTGGTGCGAACATTGGGTAGGGTAAAGTTGCCATTGGCATCCGCCTGCGTCCAAAATTGATAATCCGCCGCCTGGAACTGCCAGTTGTCGGGCGCGTTTTCCACCCCGGAATCCGGTGCGGCCAGCCCCACCCACGCACCCGCGGCACTCGCCCCCGGCCGCAAAGCATCGGTGATGACCAACTGACCGGTGACCGTCGCGCGTTGCGCGGCGGTGGCGTAGGCGGGGTTGTTCATCCACGAATACGGCCACGCACTTTGCTCCGCGGTCGCCTGGTTTTTGGCGTCCTGCCAGTTCGCATCTCCGGTGCTTTGACTGTTGAAATACAACGCCCATGGGCCAAACGTCTTCGTCCACGCCACATTCGCCGCCACGGTGATGCCCACGTTGTCGTAGTGGTTGCTGACGATGTTATTATACATCAATCCTTCGCCGTGGCTGTATTCGCACATCGTCGGGCCGTTGTTCATGTATTCCTTGCTGGCATTGATGATCCATTCCCCGACTTGATTCACATCACTCGCCCGGCCCCAAACATTCAACTGGGGATAGTCAAAGTTATAGGAATATTTCCCATAGAGCTGGCCGTTGAAAAACCCCGTCGTCGCCTGGAAAATTTCCTGGGGTAAGCCCGAGACGTTCACCGAATTTTGCACGTCGGCAAAAGTCGGTTCGAGTGAAATGCGGTTGAGTTGCGTCCCGTTCAAACTCAGACCGGTTTTCACCGTGTCGATGTAGCTTTTCTCGCAGAGGAAATTCGTCGCGTCATGCGCTGCCGGCCAAATCATCTGGATGAAAGCGATGTTGCACAGCGGATATGTCACCGGGTGGTTCGCCACCAGATAGACGTACAGCGAAGTGTTGCCCTGGCCCAAAACATAATGAATTTCCATATCCACCGCGACCAAGTTGGTCGATGGATTGTAAGTGCGTTTGTACCCCAAATCCACATTGGTGCCACTCGTGATCGTGCTGAGATAGGCGCTGTCCTGGCTGCCGTCGGGATAAAAATAATAATAAATATAGTAGTGGTTGCCGAACCCCCCGGTAGTGACACCCGTCTGGCTAATCATCTGCACGCCATTGGCCGCCGGCGTGCCGGACAATCCCGGCTTCAAATATTTGATGGATTCAACATTTCCGTTCGACGCCACATCCACATGCAAAATTCCATTGTCCAAAAAGTGATCGGTGTGGTTGCCAAAGGCCTCGGTACCTGTCGTCACCGGCGTCGTCACCAGTGTGGTGAATCCCCCCGCATCGTTCGCCGAGGCCAGGTTCGCGCCGCCTGCCCACACCCCTATGCCAAGCACCACCGCCTTCAGCAAATGGCTGACGCGGATAGAAAATTTGGCCGTGGCCTCCTGGGGTTGGGAAAACATTGCCCATGGGTGCAATGGGGTAATTTTTCATTGCGCCCCTAATTACCAGCATCGTTTCTTGAGCGTCTTTATTCTGTCAATTTTAAGCGTTCTGGGCAATCTTGATTTCCGACCCACTCGCACACCCACTACCGCCATGCAACCTCCCAATATTCCGAACGGATACAATCAAGTCATGCCCCACCTGATTGTCGAGAACGCGGCGGGCTTCATCCAATTCATGGAGCGGGTCTTCAACGCCAAATTGCGCATGAAGCATATGCGTTCCGAAACCATTATCATGCATGCGGAACTTCAGATCGGGGAGAGCGTCATCATGCTGGCCGACAGCACCGCGCAATACCCGCCCCGGCCCGCGGGTATGTTCATCTATGTGGATGACGCAGACGCGCGCCACGCCCAGGCCCTCGCCGCCGGCGCCACTTCCGTTTCGCCAGTGGCGACCAAGGGTACGGCCGCAGCGGCGGGGTGCAAGACCCCCACGGAAATACCTGGTGGATAACCGCACCCAGCCGAAAATAGAACCGTACCCCTAACCCCGTCGCGCGCCCAGCGCCCATTCATAAACTTTCACATACTGGCGCGTGCTCGTCGTCCACGAAAAATCTTTTTTCATTCCGTTCAAACGCAGCGCGAGCAAGTCCGCCGGGCGTTCGGTGTATGTGTCGTACGCGCGCTGGATGGCATAGTGCAGGCCCCCGGCGGATGGCTCCATAAACACAAATCCCGTACCATGGCCGGGGCTGTTCTCCTGGTAAGGGTCCACCGTGTCGACCAGCCCGCCCGTGGCGCGCACAATGGGCGGCGTGCCGTATGCCTGCGAATACATCTGATTTAATCCGCATGGCTCAAACCGGCTGGGCATGACAAAAAAGTCCGACCCGGCTTCGATGAGGTGCGCCAATTTCTCATCATAGCCGATGAACGCGCCCACGCGCCCGGGATAATGCCGCGACAACTCCCGAAAACGCTCCGACAAAGCGGCATCGCCCGCGCCGAGGACGATAAATTGCGCGTCCATTTCTTTCAGCAAATCTGGTACAATCTCCGCCAGCAGATCGAGCCCTTTTTGCGGATAAAGCCGCGCTACGGCAGAAAATACCGGGGAGGCGGGATGCTGATTCAGCCCCATGCGTTGTTGCAGCGCAGTCTTGCAGGCCATTTTGCCGCTCAAATCAACCGGGCTGAAGCGTGCGGGTAGATGCGGGTCAATCGCAGGGTTCCATTCCGAAACGTCTATGCCGTTGGTAACACCGATGAGGTCGCCTGCGCGAAACCGCAATAATTCTTGCAGGCCAAAACCACCGTCCGGCGTCTGAATTTCCTGCGCGTAATGGCGCGAGACCGTAGTAATCTTGGTCGCATGGTACAAGCCGCCCTTCATGAAGTTGACCTGGTTGTAGCTCTCCAAATTGTCCTGTGAAAACAACCACGCGGGCAACCCGGCGAAGTCCAGAATGCTGCGCGGCGCGTAGCCCTGCGGCTCCAGATTGTGGATCGTGAATACAGTCGCCGCGCGCCCCAACGGCCCGGCGCGATCCACCGTGTTGAGATACACCGGGGCCAGCGCCGCCGGCCAATCATGCGCGTGAACAATATCGGGCACCCATTGGCTCGCATGGCACCAATCCAGCGCGGCGCGGGTGAGAAACACAAACCGGTCGGGATTATCCGCGTAGCCGCCGCCGTTTTCCCCATAAATTCCCATGCGGGCGAAATAGCGGTGGAACTCAATGAAATTCACCTCCGCAGTGGAACCCGGCAGCGGGGTTTGCCACACTTGGCAAAATTCTTCGCGCCCATAGCCGAGGTGGACGCTCACCACGCCGCTAAATGCGCGCCACGCCGACCCGGGTTTTAAAAATCCATACATCGGGCACACCACACGGACTTCATGCCCCAGGCCAGCCAGTTCTTTCGATAACGCGCCCACTACGTCCCCCAGACCGCCCGTTTTTGCAAACGGCGCCACCTCGGTCGCAATCATCAGGATTTTCATGAGTGTCGTTGAGAATTCTCCTTAAAGGGGCGAAGAATGCAAAGGTTTTATCCACGAATAGTCACGAATAAGACAATCATTATTTTTGCCGGGATTATTCGTGTCCATTCGTGGATAAAACCACCGTTGCCGATAATCGCTTCTTCGCGTTGGAAATCAATCCTCTGCCGGTGGCTTCCCCGCGAGCGGCGGTTCCTCATCGGGAAATTTGATTTTATAATTCAGTATGGGCAAGAGCAGCAGCAACCCAATCAGCGTGAGCACCAGCACCGAGTACCCGGCGAAATCATGCACCGAAAAGAACTTGAAAGCCGGGTTGTGCATCGGATTGTGCAGGGCGTCGAGCACGGGAATGGGGTTGCCTGTGGCGTCGTAAACTCTGTTACCCGCGGCATCCAGTTGGTAGAGGAATTCCGTGTGCCCCCAGAAATCCGCATCAAGCGAGAGCGAGCCATGCGCGTACGCCCAGCCGGTCAAAAACAAACTGCGCACGATGTTCATCCCAAAGGCCAGCACCGCCGACATGCCAAGCAAAAGAATTTTTTTCCAAAACCGGTCCAGAAACACCGCCGCCAAAAACGACCCCGCAAACAAACACGCCGTCAACGAGCGGATGCCGGAACAGGCATCGGCCACGCCGACGATATTTGGCACGCCATCCACGGGCGGCAGTTCCATCGCGCTGCCTTCGCGCCGCACCGCAAAGCCCAGCACATCATACAAACCGGTAACCATGCGCACCACCCATTCGAGTAGCACCGGCTTCACCCGCGATTCGAACATCAACATCATCGGCGCAGATATCAGCCATGCCAGCGCTGGAAAGACCAGTAGCGCCACCAC
>DATHOB010000208.1:0-12205 GCA_035485355.1 Opitutales bacterium
TCCCTTGGACAACGGCATAAATTTACGGCAAAATGCGTCGATAACTCACCTTTCCTCCATCATGAAAAAAGTACTCATCTTTATTGCGGGCGTCATTTTCGGTGCGGCATTTTATGCCGGCGGCCAGAGCATGTTCTCCCACGCGCCGGCACCGGACACCGGCGCCGACACCAAGGCTATTGCAACGGCAAAGGATATCCTCGCCCATCAAAAAGAGCGCGAGGCCGCGCTCGACAAGCGCGAATTGGATTTGAAACTGGCCGCGGCCAATTTGGATGTGGCGAAGAACGCTCCGGCAGCGGACGCCAATACCGACAATGGCGCGAAGACCGCGTCCTCGGGCTTCACCGACATGGCCAAGGCCGCCATCAAACAGCAAGTGGACATGCAGATGGTGGCGTTAAAAACCCGGCTCAAATTGAGTGACGACCAATCGGCGGCGATTCAGGATCTCATGGACAAGCAAACCCAGGTCGCGCAGGACATGATGGAGAAAATGTTTTCCGGCAAAATGACCAAGGATGAACTCCAACAGGCCATGAAGGACCAGGGCGCGACGCCCGCGGACATGGACAAGCAGTTGCAAAGCATCCTCACTTCCGACCAATACGCCTCTTACCAAGGTTATCAGAACGATCAAAAGAAAAGCGCGGCCGAGGCCGCCGCCAATGGGGAATTGATGCAGATCCAATCTTCCCTCCAACTCACCGACGCGCAAAAGGACAAGGTGTTCAGCGCGATTTACCAGCAATATTCGCAGCAGATGGGCGTGGATGGCGCGCAGGCCTCCAATGCCAGCATCGACGACCAGATGGAGGCGAAAAAGGCGGCACTCCAAGCCGTGCTCACTCCCGAACAATTCGACGGCTACAGTAAATTTGTGGATTCCCAGAAGTCGATGATCAATGCGTTGACCGGTGGCAGCCAGGCGGCGGGCACGGGGCAGTAAATACGGAAGTAAAAAGTAAGAATAAAAAGTCAGAAATTAAGTCTTCGTTCGACGATGGTACTGGACCCCAATGCTGAGCATGCAACCGATCGAATCGGCGCAGGCGTTTTTTAATTTTTAACTTTTACTTTTTAATTTGTGGTCGCCTTGCCCAGCGCGGCCTGGAGAGCGTCGAGGTTGTGCTTGGCGTCGGTGAAGGTGGCATCGAGGCGCACGGCTTGCTGAAATTCTTGCAACGCCTCGTTGGTTTTGCCTTGATCAAGCAGAATGCTGCCGAGGGTGTTGTGCGCCTCGGCGTAATCAGAATTAATCTCAATCGCACGGCGGATCTCTTGCTCCGCGCTGGCGAGTTTGGCAGCGCTGTCGGCGCCCGGTTGCTTGCTGGCTTTTAAATACAAGGTGCCGAGGTTGAAGTGCGCTTCTTGAAAATCGGGCGAGGATTTAATCGCGACTTTGTAGGCTAACTCCGCTTCATCTGGACGATTGAGGAACACGAGCACACTGCCCAAGCTGTTTTCCGCCTCCGGATAATCCGAGCGCAGGGAAATTGCCTTGGTGAACTCGGCCATGGCCTCCTCCGGGCGTCCCAAGGCGACGAGATGGCTGCCCAGCAGATAATGGGGTTCGGCGTCGGTGTGGTCGAGAGTCGCGGCGGCAGTGTCCTCATCGGTGGCGTCGTCCAGTTGGCCATTCGCGGCGTAGGCCACTGCGAGCTTCTTGTGAATGTCGGCGGAGCCCGCGCCGGATTTGGTGAGCACAATCACCTTCTGGTACGCGGAAATGGCCTCGGCAGGGCGGTCGGCGCGGGTCAGGGCATCTCCGTAATCGGTCCAGGTGGAGGCGTTTTTCGGGTCGAGCAACGTGGCGGCATACAACGGAGTGATGGCTTCTTCCGCGCGGCCAAAGTGGAGCAAGACGGAGCCGTAGGAGGCTTGCGCGTCGGCGTAGCTCGCGTCGATATCCACAGCGATTTTGAATTCATCCAGCGCGCCGGACCAGTCGTTTTGGTCGAGATAGGCGCAGCCCAGGTTGAAGTGGGATTGATAGTCCTTGTTCTCGGTCTTGTCGATGGCGATGGCTTTGCGGAATTCGCTGATGGCGAGGTCGTATTCACTCAGGCGGATGTAGCACAGGCCGAGGTTGTCGTGCGCGTCGCCGTAGTTGGGGTCAATGGCGATGGCGGCCTTGAACGCGGGAATGGCTTCCTCGTAACGATCCTGCCCAATGAGCGACCAGCCTTTATTGTATTGAGCGCGCTTGTTCAGGGGGAGTTGCTTTGCTGTAACCGACCAAATTTTGTATTCCGAGGCGTAGGGTTGGCTGGATAATTCCGCGCCATAATCCCGGTTGCGGGAGTAAGAGAGCGCCGCGAGCAGCAATGCCAGTGCACCCAAGGGCAGAAAGCTGCTGCGCCCGGCAAACCGGTATAGGCCAAGCACAACAAGCAGGACAAAGGGCACCAGCGGCAGATACATTCGGTGCTCGGCCATCGTCTGGGTGGTCAAGGGCACAATGCTGGAGCTAGGCGCGAGAATGAGAAAGATCCAGGCTCCCGCGAGGCCGATGGCCGGTTTGCGCCAAAGCGCCCAAAACGTGCACCCGACCAGCACGGTCAAAATAATCGCCTGCCGCCAGACGAGCCAGAAATTGGTGATAATGTCCGCACCGTAATCCATCACCAGTGGATGCGGCCAAAACGCGAGGTAAAAATAATGCACGACCGCCTGGCATTGCTTCAACGCGTACGACCACGGGGTCATATCCAGATTAAAGCCGACGGTGCCGCCGCGCTGGCCGGCGGAATACATTAAAAATCCGAGCAACGCCCAACTGCTTATCATCGCGCCATAAAAGCCGCGCCGCTCAATCCATGCCTTGCGGAAAGTGCCGGCGACGAAAGTGCGATCGTAGAGCAGAATAATTATGGGCGCGGAAAACATCAGCTCTTTCGCGGCCACGCCCAAATAGCAGGCCGCGACCGCGCTGAAGCGCCACCAGCGCGCCTGGTCGGAATTGGCCGAGCGGATGAAACAATACAGCGCCAGCAGGTAGAAAATCCCGACCATGGCCTCGTTGCGCTGGATGACGCACGTCACCACTTCGGTGAGCAACGGGTGGGCCGCCCAAATGGCGGCGGCGCAGAAGGCCAGGCCAAAGGCATCCGCGCCGAAACGGGGCGCGAGCGCGGGTTGGAGCAAGGTTCTTCGCACCACCCCCAACAGCAACCACGCGGCGATAATATGAAAAATAATGTTCAGAACGTGGTAGTTCCACACCGCGAGGCCGTTGTGGTCGTCCTCCTTGCTTTGGGAATCCGCGTACTTTTGGCCCAACAGGCCGAGGATTTTTTTGTTGTCTGCGGCGGAGAGGCTTTTGGCAATTTGATAATTTACCGCGAGCGAGAGGTTGACCAACGGGCGGCCCAGCGCACCGGCGACGTGCTCGTTGGGGGGCGAGATGGCGTTCCAGTGCATGCCATGTTCATCAAAGCTCGGCCACAGCGTTGTGATGCTGTCGTTTTCGGTGATGGCCTCGCGGTCGTCGAAGTAAAAAGGCACCAGCAGGCTGTTCGAATACGCGAGCGCGATGATCACGGCGATGAACAACCCCGCGAGGGCGAGTTGCAAGCGGCTCGGGCCGGCGCGGAGCGCGGGGGGCGGAGGGCTCTCCGATGACGAGGTGGCGGCGGCGGTTTGGCTTTGCATGGGTGGGGTGCGTGACTATAAGGGCAGTGAAACCCCATATGAGCAAAATAAATTCAACATACCTGTTGGCGGCACTGGGGGGTGCTTTGCTGCTGGCGGGGTGCGCCGGGGTGGGCACGACGGCGGAAAAAAGCCCCGGACTGGTGTCGCTTGACCCGCGTTTTGCGGTCGGCCCGGTGCTTTTCGCGGATGAATTCAGCCACGGGATGGGCCAATGGACGCCGGAATTGGAGCGCGGGGGGAGCGTGGTGGCGAATGGGGGGAAACTCGAAATCAACGTGCCAGCGGGCTGCACGGTGTGGTTCAAGCCGGAGCTTTCCGGGCCGGTGCTCATTGAATATGATGCGACCGTCATCCAAGCCGGCGGAGTGAACGACCGGGTGAGCGACTTGAATTGCTTCTGGATGGCGCAGGACGCCCGCAGCCCGGGCAATATTTCGGGGACCACCCGTAGCGGCAAATTCGAGGATTACAACCAAATGCTTTGTTACTACGTCGGCCAGGGCGGTAATACCAATACTACGACGCGCTTTCGCCGTTATATCGGCAGTGTGGATACGCGTCCGCTGCTGCCCGAGAATGATTTGCGCGACACGGCGGATTTGCTGACCCCGAATGTGCGGCAACATATCAGCCTCGTGGCCTGCGGCGGGCTCATCCAATACTACCGCGACGGAAAAAAAGTTTTTGAAATGAACGACCTCGCGCCATATACCCATGGCTGGTTTGCTTTGCGCACGACACAGAACCACATGGTGGTGGAGAATTTTTCGGTGCGGAGATTACTGCCGAAAGATGGAAATTGATTTTTACCTGAGCTCACGCCGGGGTTCAGAAGGGATGCTCGACTGGTCAGGATTCTCCATTGGGCGATTGCTGAACAACCACGAGAGCAGCGCGACCACCACAGCAGCCGCGACAATTAGACAAACATAGACCTTGGACAGCTGGTCGGGCCCGGCTGGTTGCTGTGCGGCGATGTATACAAACGGAATGACCAGGGCCAAACCGCAATAACGGCTGATTTTGTTCCTGAGGCTGTTGGCGTTTATCCCGGTGATTTTTCTCCCCAAGACGATGGTGAATAATTCGATGCCTAGATTCATCCCCAGTAATAACGCCATAATTTTGGATGCGTCCGCCGCGGTCGGTGGGTCACCGTCTGCCACTGCCTGTCCCCCCGAAAGATAATCCACGGCGATGAAAGCAATAATAAGCGACATTCCCATACTGCGGATTGCGTCCAGCACAGCAGAACTTTTGCGGAAAAGCGGGTGATCCGCGCGTAAAATGGTCAGTGCGCTGCTGGTTTGATCTTCCGCTGGTGGTTTTTCTGCGTTCATGGAAATAACAATTTATTTTTTCTTCCGCTGGTTCACGGCCTGGCGCAGCAAATACTCAATCTGCCCGTTGACGCTGCGGAGTTCGGCCTGCGCCCAGCTGTCCAACTCTTTCCACAAGTCGGGGCTGATGCGCAACAGGAACGCCTTGCGCGAATCGTCGGCGGGCGGGTTGCTGGTGTTGCCGGTTTTGGTCACGGTGGGCTTGAGTATCGCGCTGGGTTTGCGCGCGGGAGGAGCGGCGGTGGTGGGCGAAGCGACGGCGGCGGACATGGATTTGGATTAGTTATAGAGTGTCCCGGTGTTGATGACCGGTGAGGCATTAGACTCGCCACAGAGCACCACCAGCAGGTTGCTGACCATGGCGGCGCGGCGCTCGTCGTCAAGCTGCACGACTTTGCGTTCGGAGAGTTCCTTCAACGCCATTTCGACCATGCTCACGGCGTTGTGGACGATGATTTGCCGCGCGGCGACGACGGCCTGCGCCTGCTGGCGGCGGAGCATCGCCTCGGCGATTTCCGGCGCGTAAGCGAGGTGGGAGATGCGGGCTTCGTCCACCACCACGCCCGCTTTGGCGAGGCGGATTTGCAATTCACCGAGCAATGCGGCGGAGATGGCCTCGCCGCCGCCGCGCAGCGTCACTTCGTCTTTGGCATCGGTGGTTTCTCCCAGGTCGTAGGCATACGTGCTGGCGAGGTGGCGCACGGCGGATTCGCTCTGGATGTTCACGTAGCGGTTGTAATCGGCGACATCGAACTTCGCCTGCGCGGTGTCGGCCACGCGCCAGACGACGACCGCAGCAATCTCAATCGGATTGCCATGCTTGTCGTTGACTTTGAGCTTCTCGGAATTGAGGTTATAGGCGCGCAGGGACATTTTCATGAACTTGGAATAGAACGGATTCACCCAGAAAAATCCGCTGGTGCGCACGGTGCCTTTGTACGCGCCAAAGAGGATGAGCAGCCGCGCCTCGTTGGGCTGGAGGGTGAAAAAGCCGCCGAAGAGAAACAGCGCCAGTGCGCCGGTGACAATGGCGCCGAAGAACTGTATTTTTTGCAAGGTGGTGGCATGCTCGGTCGCGGGGTCGATATGGAGGACGGTGTAAATGAAGAGCGCGATGCTCCCGATTAACAGCAGGAAATTGAGGCCGAGCATGGCGAAGCCGTTCATGGCGTTCACCGGTATTTCCCGGCTGGAGGTGGAGGAGGATGGAGTGGGCATGGGAGTACGGAGTTGTTGGTTTATTAGGAACGAAAAGAAGTTTTCGAAATCATTGCTGGACGGGCAGGACGGTCTGACGTGGCGCGGTGGCCGAGTGCTTCACGGATGCGGGTGGCAAGTTCGTCGCACTCGTTTTTGGCTTCGGTGGCGTAGCTTTCGAAAATGAAGACAATATCTTTCGGCGCGTCGCCGTTGATTCGGTAATGCAAACCTTGCCCGTCTTTGCGGAAGAATCTGGGCTTGGGTTTGACGGTCGGGTCGGGATATTTCAATTTTAATTGCAGAAGGTAGCCGGGCATGTCTTCGCCCAGGACGGTCGTTTTTTCCACCAGGACTTCCTTGATTTCCGCAAACGGCACTTCGCGCATTTTTTCCCAAAACCAGCCGCCGCGCCGCCAGCGTAGCGTCCGGGAATATTTGTCGAATTGGAAATCGGACTTGCAGCTAAAGAATTGGATGCAGGCGGATACCGCACTGATTATGCCGAAGACCGAAACGGTGATTTTCCAAGGGGACATCTTTCCCGCCCCGGAAATTAAATCGACCAGGTAGTTGACGCCCGCGATCATCACCAGGATGGCGGCGACGCCACCCAAGGTGTTTCTGCGCGATTCCAGAATGCGCAGCGCGGAATCGTCATTTACGATTTTCATCGGATAAAAAGGAGGGGTTGTTTACGGATGTTTTTCAATTTGCTCAGCGAGGCCGCAAACAAAGTCCAGCATGGAGGTGATCGTGTCCGTACTGACCTGGGCCACATTGCGAAATGCGCCGAGCAGCGGATAGATCACTGTGCCGTCTTCAATAGCGAGATTTGACCGGCACTGTACTTCCGTGTCCAAAGCGAGCAACTGGCCCCGGATTTTTGGCGTCAGCACTGATTGCCCCAAGACGGGGTCATTCGACAAGACGAAATAGGCGCGGTCAAAGGCGTCATCGCCAGTTTTGACTACCAGCAACTGCGCCTGCTTGGTTCGCATGGTCACAACGCGGCGGAGGGAGGCAATATTGGGATAGAGATAGAGGCAAAACCCATCTCGTCCTGCGTAACTGACGGCGACGGCAATATTGGAACGGCGTTTGTCGCCGATAAAAACATAATAGGCATACAAGAGCGCAAAGTAACTCAAGAAGCGCACCTCGTGGCCCCGGTGCCGGCCCTCGACACTTACGAGCCTGATTTTTGCCCCCGGATTTTGCAATTGAAAGCCCAGCCGTTCGGCAAGATTGCTCAGGTTCTTGCGCCGTCTCTCTTTTCTCAGCATCGAAACCAGCGCAGTAATTAAGAACGCTCCCATGCCAATAAACCATGCGATGTCACTTCCTGAATATGGGCTTACCGCGAGAATGGCGGAGGGCGTCTGAAAGCTGGGAGTGATCGAGCTCATTTTCGTTGCGAGTTGTGATATATAGCAAAGTGATATCATATTGAAATCACTTGTCAAGGGGCCATTTTGAAAGGGAAAAGGGGAGGGGGCGGTGGGAGAAAGTGTTTGCCGGCCCGCAACCTCCACCTTGCAACTTGCGGTGATTTCCCCAAGATGGGGCGATTCTCCCCCATTTCGTGCGCACACCGTTTAAACTCCTCCTCCGCCACAAGGTCACCGGCCTCGCGCTGGTCTCGGCGCTGACGCCCGTGCTGGCGTTGCTGTTGCTACTGGGCTGGCAGGAGGGCGATATCCGCGGGGTCGTCCAAAACCAATTTCAAGAACGGGTGCGGGGCGAGCTGGGCGCGCAATTGCGCGGGCTGTATGGGATGCTTGACACCGCGAATGGCCTCCTGCAATCGAAGGTGGATGCGAGCCTCAACGTGGCGCATGATTTGTTGGGGCGCGCGGGGGCATTGTCCTTTGGCCCGGAGACGGTGGGCTGGGACGCTGTGAACCAAAGCACCAACACGACGACGCGGCTGAATGTGCCGCAGATGAAACTCGGTGGGCGCTGGTTGGGGCAGAACGATGATTTTACCGTGGCGAACCCGGTGGTGGACCAGGTGAAGCAACTCGTTGGCGGCACGGCGACGATTTTCCAGCGTATTAATGACGCGGGGGATATGCTGCGAGTGGCCACGAATGTCGAAAAACTGGATGGTCGGCGCGCTATTGGCACGTTTATTCCGGCGTCCAGCCCGGTGGTGCAAGCGGTGCTGGCCGGGCAGACTTATCGCGGCCCAGCGTATGTGGTGAACGCCTGGTATGTTTCCGCCTACGAGCCACTGCGCGACGCGACGGGGAAGGTCGTCGGCATGTTGTATGTCGGCGTCAAGCAGGAGGCGGACGCCACGTTGCGCGACGCGATTGCAAAAACCAAAGTCGGCGAGCATGGGTATGTTTGGGTGGCGTATGGCAATAATGCGTCGCGGCTGCCGCCGTTTATCTTGCATGGTGGCGGGGCGACGGCGGGCGTGGCCTTGGACACGGCGAAGGACGCCACCAACGGCAAGGCGGTGTTCCCGCCCTTGATCCAGGACGCCATCCAGGCGCCGGGGGAGATAAAATTTTCCACGCACACCTGGCGGGACGCCAAAGACCCGGCGGACAATTCTTCTTATTATGACAAGGATGTCGCCGCGGTTTATTTTGCGCCGTGGGACTGGGTGGTGGGGCTGACGGCCTACGATTTGGACACGAGCAATGTGCGCGATGAATTGAGCGGCGAATTTTCGCGCCTGCGCTGGGTCGTCACGATTGGGGCGTTGGTCATTCTTGCGGCCATTGGTTTTGTGGCGGCCTATCTCGGCGGGTTGATCGCAAAGCCTATTGCGCAGGCCACGGGTGTGGCGCGCAAAATTGCTGATGGGGACCTGACTGCTGATGTCACCGGGCACGGCCAGGACGAAACGGGCCAGCTCCTGGCCGCCAATCGTGACATGGTGGCCAGCCTCAACCGCTTGCTGACGCAGGTGAAGCGATCGAGCATCGAGCTCATTTCCACGGCGAACGAAATTTCCGCCGCGGCGAAAACGCAGGATTCCACGGTGCAGGATTTCGGCGCATCGACGAGCCAGATTGCGGCGGCGGTGAAGGTCATCTCTGCAACCGCGGAGGAATTGGTCGCGACCATCTCCAATGTTTCCGACTTGGCACAAAATACCGCGGCGCTCGCCGACACCGGCGGGCGGCAGTTGGACGGCATGAAGGGCTCGATGCAGACGCTTGCGGCCTCGACCTCCTCCATCGCGCAAAAACTTGCGACCATCAACGACAAGGCACGCGCGATCACCACGGTGGTCACGACCATCACGAAAATCGCCGACCAGACAAATTTGCTCTCGCTCAATGCGGCGATTGAGGCGGAAAAGGCCGGTGAATACGGCCTGGGCTTTGGGGTCGTCGCGCGCGAGATCCGCCGCCTGGCCGACCAGACGGCCGTCTCCGTGCTCGACATTGAACACATGGTGCGCGAAATGCAGGCATCCGTCTCCGCCGGGGTGGTGGAGATGGAAAAATTCACCGGCGAGGTGCGTGGCGCGGCAGGCGAAGTGGGCACTTTGGGCGGGCGGCTTTCGTCGATATTGCAACAAGTGCAATCCTTGCTGCCGCGTTTTGGGCTGGTGAAGGAAGGGATGTCGGCGCAGTCGCAAGGCGCGAAGCAAATCAACGAGGCGATGGTCAATTTGACCGACGGCGCGCGGCGCACTGCCGAGTCGCTCCGGGAATTCGACCGCGCGGCGAACAACCTGCACGGGGCGGTCGAAGTGTTGCGCCGGGAAATCGCGCGCTTCAAGGTTTCCGAAAACCGGTCCACGGGCCTCACCAGCATTATTTTCCCCAAGCGCAAAAGCGGAAATTAAAATTATAAACGGTTCCGATGCTTGCCGTATTGTTCAATCTGGGTGCCCAACGCCGCGGCCTCGCCACCGCGGCGGTGGAGCGGATTGTGCCCGCCCTGCCACTCACTGCCGCGCCGGGCGCGCCATCGTTTGTGGCGGGGACGTTTGTTTATCGCGGCCAGATTGTTCCGGTGATTGACCTGCAACGGATTTCCAGCGGGCCGCCCGTGCCGCCGCTGCTCAGCACCCGCATCATCCTGGTGCGGTTGCCGACAATTTCCAATGCGCCGCGTTTGCTGGGATTGCTCGCCGGAGGCGTAAATGATGTGCGCGATATATCTTCAACCGATGCGGATGGCTCCGCGCCGCAAATCATAACCTTGGAAGAATTGCTCCCGGGGGATTTGCTGCAGCAGTTGTGCGACGCAGATTTATTTCCGAAACAGCTGACTGTTGCAGGCGTCCAAACTTAAACTCATGCCCTTCGCGGAAAAATTATCGTCAGAACCGCTTGCGGAAAAGAATTCATGCTGGCGGCGCATCGGCGTGTGGGGGGATAAGTCGTGTCCGGAATTGGCGGAGCAGGTACATTGTGCCAATTGCCCCGTGTTTGCCGAGGCGGGGCGGAGTTTTTTCGACCGTGATGCACCGGAGGATTATTTGCGCGAATGGGCCGGGGTGCTGGCCCAAGCGTCCGCACCGCACGAGGAGACGGTATCCGCGCTGGTGTTCCGGCTGGGGCCGCAGTGGCTCGCACTGCCGGCGGCGGGGGTCGTGTCCGTCTCGGAGCTGCGCCCGGTGCACCGGCTGCCGCACCGTTCCGGGAAAATTTTCTCCGGGCTGGTAAACATTGCGGGCGAATTGCAATTGGCGTTTAATTTGCATGCCTTGTTGGAATTGCCGGTGGAAGCGCCCCTGCACCTTTCGCTCAGTGCGCAAATTTATCCGCGGCTGGTGTTGTGCCGCCGGGAACAAGCGGCATTTGCATTTTTGGCGGATGAGGTTTACGGCGCGGCGGCACTCGTTTTGGCGCAGATGCAAACCGGCCCCTCCGAGTCAAATTCACTTGCCACATTTTCACGCGGACAATTTGCATTCAAGCGGCGCACCTTGCGACTCTTGGATGATGAATTGCTGGCCCACGCCCTGGCCCGCAACATCGCCACCGGATTTTATTCATGAATAACGTCAGCCCCATCGAAGAATCCCTGCTCGACCTCTTTCGCACCGAGGCCGAAGCGCACACCGCCGCGTTCGACGCCGCGGTGGCGGGGTGGGCGGCGGGGGGCGCAAAAAAAATCGAAACTGCGCGAGATGCCGTGCGCGGGTTGAATGGCGCGGCGCGGCTGGTGGGGCTGGACAAAGCCGTGCAATTGACGCAGGCCATGGAGGAATTTCTCACTGCCGCCCGCGAACACAAACGCACGCCTTCGAGGGAAGCTATCGACGGCCTGCGCCGGGGAGTAGCATGGTTGCGGCAATTCGCGCAATTGTCCGCCACGGAGATGATGAATTTGACCTCCAACCAACAGGCCGAGCTGGATTCCTGTTTGTTGGAGTTGGGTATTTTTGCCGCAGCCGAAGGATTGGGAAAAGAAGCCAAATCACCAAGGGGCAAAAGGGGAAAGAGTGAGATGAGCAAAGAGGTAGAGGCGCAAAACGTGCCGAGGGCAATTGAGCCAAAATTCGAAACTCCAAACTCGAAACTCGAAACTGCCGCGCTGGCATCGAAACTCGACTTCAGCCTGCTGGATATGTACCGCACTGAGGCGGATACGCAACTGGCGGCGCTGGCGCAGGGGGTGGTGGAACTGGAGGGCGACCTCGCCAATCCGAAAAAAATTGAACCGGTGATGCGGGCGGCGCATTCGCTCAAGGGGGCGGCGCGCATCATTGGCCTGGATTTGGTTTCGACGCTGACGCACGTGATGGAGGATGCGCTGGTGGCCGCGCAAAAAGGGAAGGTGGCGCTTGCCGCCGGCGGCATCGACGCCTTGCTG
Source organism: Opitutales bacterium (assembly GCA_035485355.1). Lineage (GTDB taxonomy): Bacteria > Verrucomicrobiota > Verrucomicrobiia > Opitutales > JABDGR01 > JABDGR01. The sequence goes on from DATHOB010000208.1 coordinate 11,988, forward strand.
CGCGCAGGAGACTGGTTGGCGCAATTTTCCCAATTACCGCAAGAGCAACTGGCCGCTCCGTCAGCCGATCAAATTGCAGGACAGGCCGCCTGTCTGGAAGAAATGCGGTTGGTGTTGGCGGGGAAGGCGAAAAGCGGAGCCCGGAGCGGGGAACGCGCAAATAAAACGGCGGATACGGTCGAAGTTGCAACGGCTCCGGCGGCCAAATCTGAAACATC